>JBAXRV010000051.1:0-12559 GCA_037131045.1 Actinomycetes bacterium | reverse complement strand
CAATAAGTAAGACCACACCCATTCGGTCGCGGCGTCCGACTTCGTCGGGGGAATCGCGATGAACAAGTGAGTGCGTTTCGGTGCTCATACGCTCGATCCTTCCTTGGGTTCTGATGCTGGCCTTCCGTACCCATACGCATCTTCAGTAATGATTGGTAGAACATCAAAATTCTCCAGCGGCACCGGCGTAGGAACCTGCCATTCAAGAGTTTTTGCTCCCCAGGGGTTCGACGGCGCAACTTCACCATGCCGCCAAGAACTAATGATTGTGTAAAGAAACACGAGTGCTCCTAAACCAATCGTGTAGGCGCCCATCGTGGACACAAAATTTCCTGTCGTATACATATCTGAATAATTGAAAACTCGCCGTGGCTGTCCTCCCAAGCCCACCATGAACATCCCCATGAAGGTCACTTGGAAGCCAATCTGGATCATCCAAAAACCCCAGAAGCCAATCTTTTCATCAATCATTCGGCCGGTCATTTTTGGGAACCAATACACAACAGCACCGAGCGCACCAGTCAGTGCTACTCCCATGAGCGTGTAATGGAAATGTGCTGTGACAAACATAGAACCGTGCATCGCTTCATCGGCAGGAATATCAGATAGGTAGACGCCAGTAATTCCACCGATCACAAAGTTCCACAACATTGCGTAGACAGCCATCATCGGGAGTCGCGTCCAAATGCGCCCGCGCCACATTGTCCCGATAAACACCAAGAAGAGTAGACCCGTAGGAATGGAAATCATTTCGGTAGTGAGCATGAAGGGTCCGCCTAAATCTGGCGCCCATCCGGACACATACATGTGATGCGCCCACACCAAAACGCTCAGGCCAACAATTCCCGCTATTGCAACAACTGCTGTCTTGAAACTAAAGAGCGGTCTGCGAGTGAACACCGGCGTGAGCTCCAATAAAGCTGCCAAAGCCGGAATCAAAATGACATAGACCTCAGGATGACCCATCAACCAGAACAAGTTCGCATAGAGCCACCCACTGCCACCGCCGGCAGGGTCATACCAAGTGGTGCCAGCTGCACGGTCCAAGCCGGAGAGCACTTGCGAAGCCATGAACGCCGGAAATACTGGGATTGCTAAACCGACACTCGCCACAACTCCATAAACAAATATCGGCGTCCGCGTCCACGTCATGCCTTTTGTGCGCATCTTGACTGCTGTCGTGGTGATGTTGGCTCCAGCGATTGCACTGGAAATAGCAAACACGATGATCGTGATGACGAAGGCGTCCATCCCCGGTGGTGCTTGTGACGCCAAAGGATTGTAGGCAACCCAACCCGTCGGCATACCGCCGAGAAATGGGGTACTTAACAAAACAGGAACCACAGATGCGATCAACCAAAAACTCAAGGCATTTAATCGCGGAAACGCCATGTCTCGGGCACCGATCATGATCGGCAAAACGAAGTTACCGAACGGCCCCGTGACCATGATGATGGTTGCAATGATCATGATGATTCCGTGCATACCCACAAAAGTGTTGTAGGTGGTTGGCCCAAGAAATGTTGAAGTTGGTGTCATGAGATTGGTGCGAATCAGCATGGCGAATGTGCCGCCAACGCCTAGGAGAGTCATCGTGATGATCAGGTACTGAATACCAACAACTTTGTGGTCCGTTGTGTATCTGAAATACCGACTTATTCCTTGATCCTTACCCGCCTGGAAAAGTAGATCTTCATCGGTTAGGTCCTTACCTAAAATCCACCTCACAGGGCCATTAAATGCTCCGATGCCAACCATGAAACCCAACACCCAGCCAGCCATCGTGGCCAGGGTGACGCGATTTTCAAGCATCCATACGAGTCCACTAGGGGGATCCTGACCTTCTGGAATTTCTGGCATTACGAAAACTGCAGTCGCTATGTAATGAATTCCCACGCAGAAAATCAGGCCGAAAATAATCGCAGTCACGACATTCATTCGGCGAAGGAGCATCCCTCCAGCATTCGATGAATTTGGCGTTTGACCGGCAATATGATCATGTGTCAGAACTGACATCAGGCACCCCCTACACTTTTTGGCTCGGCGGGGCCAAGCGGAACAACAGCCAGCTTTGCTTTTACCCAGGCATCAAATTCTGTTTTTGGTACAACTTTCACCTGTGTCTGCATCGCAGCGTGCAAAATGCCGCACAATTCGGCACACCGGATTTCATAAGTACCCACCTTGTGCGGCGTCACTTCTGTGTGAGTGATCGCACCTGGATTGGCGTCAACTTTGACACCCATTTGCACGATCCAAAATGAGTGAATGACATCGTTTGAGGTGACATCGAACGTGGTAGGGGTATCGACCGGCAGGTACAACACATCGGATTGGATTTCATTAAATTCTGGGTAGGTGAAGTTCCAGACCCATTGATTTCCCGTCACCGCAATTTCCATGGCTGGAGGAGCATCAACGACCTGCAGTCCAAACCCACTTGCCGCTGGAATCGCAGCGATCTTGAGCAAACCCCAGACGAAGACCACCATCGTCAATATTGCTGACCCTAGAGTCCACACCAGGACTGACGGTGTATTCGTGCGAAATTCAGGCGCATCATCTGGGGGCGGTCCTTCTCCTGTGTACCGCCACTTAGCAAGGCTATAGATCATCACTGCCCAGATGAAGGCACCGACGGGTGCAGCGATCGCCGTGAACAACGTCATCGTTTGCTTGGTTTCATCCATTTGCTCAGAAGCACTTTCACCCATTAAATGGGCCGGCACCCAGCACAAACTCAAACCAATAACTGTTAGCAGCAACCAAATTAGGAATATCGCTTTAACATCTTTGCGTCGCCACCAAGCATACTGAGCGTCTTCATGTGGCGCAGAAACTAGCTCTACATCAGTCACAGAACGTCAGCTCCTTAGATAACTGTTATTTCGCCGGCCATATAACCCTGGGCCGACATAGGACCGCCAAATCGCGCATACGTTCCATCTCCACAAGGGAACTCACAATTCCAGAAATACACGCCAGGCCCCGCAGTGTAAAAAGAAAACTCCACAATGTTGGGCAGTGGATAACCGTTGGCACCCATTTTTTCTTCATCAGCCGCCATGAGTGGGACACTCACAAAAAGGTCTTCTTGGGTCGGTGAAGGGATCCCGTGGATTGTGAAAGTGTGACCAACCGTATCCGGCGAAATTCGATTAATAGTTGCGCCGTTCAGTTTCGCAGTGCCATCAACGGTGCCATGCACCTTTGCGAAGTAAGCATTCGTGATGAGTTCACCACCGTCGTACTGCTTCACGCGAATAGTTACCAACGAGTGCGCAGGAAGCTGAAAATCAGTGGTCGGGCAGAAGGTAACCCAATCAGGATGCGCACCCCCATCCTCGCCATGGCATCCACCCATGCTGTCTGGCCAGGAGGAGATTTCCAACATTGCATGCTGCATTTTCCCGCGAGGAGTATCAACTGTTCCAACGCTTTTTGCACTTTCAACAGGCAGAGAATTGTTTGCAGAGGCTCGGGAAAAATAGGTGCCCGTTAATGCGACGAATCCAACGCCAATAACGATTGTGAGTAGTAGAAAAAGGAACCTGCGCACGTGAGCCCTCACTTCTACTTTGACTCACAATCGTGAGCCTCACCTGTTCAGCAATGACTATCTGTCAAGAGATATTCACTTAATCTTGTTATGGATCAAAGCAGGTTTAGTAGGCATATGCGCGAAAGAAACGTATTTATATGGGAGATTTACAAAAATGCAACTGCTTTTAGGAGGGAAAATGTTTTCAGTAAATATTTCCTCCTCTGTGAGCAATTCATACGATTTGACGTCAAAACATATACATTCAGACACTTCCCTTATCTCAAATGTTCTTGTGATTGTTGCGATATTTCTCGCTGCGAGTTGGTATCTGCGAATGCTGTTGAAAGTGAATCGTGAACATCCATCACAACCTTGGCCTAGAAGGTTTGCTTGGTTTTTCTTTCTTGGACTTAGCCTTATTGCTCTTGTTCTCATCGGGCCAGTCGCGTCTGCATCAACTCATGACTTCAGATTTCATATGGTGCAACACATTGTTCTGATGATGATCGCCGCGCCCTTGCTGATTTTGGGCGCACCGGTCTTGCTCCTCATGAGAAGTGAAACCTCACCAACCCGCACCAATCGGATTCGTCCTGCATTGAATAGTCGGATATTTCGCTTCGCGACAAATCCAGTAGTTGCTTGGATCGCATTTGCCAGTGTTGTGGTCGGAATGCACTTCACAACCGCCATGGATGCACTAATGACTCTTGGAATATTCGGAAGAATACTGGAAACATGCATCTACCTCGGGGTGGCCATGCTTTTTTACTACACGCTCTTGCCCGGCAATCCGGCACGCAATCGACTTCCGCCCGCCCAGCGCGTTATGAGTTTATTTCTCATCATGATCCCCGCCACCATGACAGGATTCTTTCTCTATTCAGCCTCTATTCCACTACACACTCATTTTGTTGTCGGTGCAAATCTCCTTGGCGAAGACCCGCTGGCTCAACAGCGAACTGGCGGCGTGT
The DNA here is from genome assembly GCA_037131045.1 of Actinomycetes bacterium. Classification (GTDB taxonomy): domain Bacteria; phylum Actinomycetota; class Actinomycetes; order S36-B12; family UBA5976; genus UBA5976. Next base: position 8,041 of record JBAXRV010000051.1, on the reverse strand, counting down.
TGATGTGGTCTACAAGCATGTTTATTGATGTCGCTTGGATCGCCATCGCTGTGAGCGACTGGTTTGATCAAGAAGGTATTCGAACGAAACGGCTCGATCGACTACTTCGTCGAGAAGCCCAGCATGAGACGCAGGTAGAAGCATGAGCGATCCAAAGTTCACGCCGCCAAAGGATCGATGGCTGGCGATCTGCTGTGTCGTAGGCATCATCGTCTGCATTTTTATGACCTTCGTGGAACTGTCCAGAGCTGTCGACGGCAATGGGCGCAGTTGGGCATACACCTTTGAATGGCCCGCATTTGCAGCCTTTATCTTCTGGATCTGGCACAAGTTAGAAAAGCGGGCAAAAGAAGAATCTCTCGATTAATCACCAAGCAATTCAGAAATATCATCCGGCACATCGGCGCTACATTCACGCAAGGCCCAATTCGGCACGATTTCTAATGCTTGCTCATTAGTGGCAGAGAGCAAGATCGGTGCTTTCACTCCATCTTCGAATGCTTGCAGCCAGCGTCCGGCACAAACAGCCCACTTATCCCCAGGCTGCAGACCGACAAATCCAAACTGAGGCATCGGAGTTGAAAGATCATTGCCGATTTTCTTCTGGTGCTCGAGAAATTCTTCAGACACAACCACGCACACAGTGTGGGACCCAATGTCTTCTGGCCCGGTATTGCAGTAACCATCGCGGTAGAAGCCAGTGACGGGTTCCAGGCTGCAGACCTGGAGTTCGTCACCGAAAACATTACGTTGAGGCATGTTGTGATTCTAGGGATGAATACCTCTTCGAATGTCACGACACCGCGTGCGTCATTGCCACGAACAGATTCTTTAAAGGACCTGAATACAACTCTTATCGAAGTTCTTTCAGAAAATACGGAGTCAATTGCTGAGCGGCGGCGACCGAAATATGCCCGTCGTCGCGGTAGAGGTAGGTATCCCCCAGCTCGGTTCGGCACAGGTTTTCTGGGCAAAAGTACTCGCGAAGATCCAACAATGACGTACCCGTATCACGGGCCACTGATGCGATTCCCGCTCTTGCCGCTTGCTGGTTCTTATTCGCAAAATCCAGTGGCATTTGGGCTCCTAGCTCCTGCCCGCTAGCAATCTGGAGTGCTGAAAATTGATGTGGGTCTGATGCATACGGACTCGCAAAATAAGGAACGTCTTGAACCAGCACGACTCGATTACCCATGGCCTCAAGTTGCTTGACTGTCGACGTCAGACCTGTTTGAAGGTTTGCACGCTTAGTCTCAAGATCGTTTGTCATAGTCTCGGCCGTCGGGCCTGCGCTGAATACTTTTGAATTCCAGTACACACTCGAGGCTGAAATGATCACGATTCCCGGAGGCTGCTGCTTGAACCACTGCAAAGTTTTTTGCACAAACTGGCGACATGGTGAATGTGGTGCTGCCGTGGAAGTGAAATGAACATCGTTGAAAGGACATGCATTCGCAGTTGCAATTGTTAGCGGCTGATCAAGCTGCATTGTTGCAGCGATAACAGCTTCACTGAAATGGTCTGCATGCGAATCACCGACGAGATAAACCGGCGTTCCCGTGCCGTTCGCGTTCCACACACATTTTGTTGCCTTGCGCTCACTAGGGGCAATCGATTTATTACACCCAGCCGCATTGCCTGCATGCATCGGCTGCACCGATGCCACGAACTGTTGAACACGCTGATTCCAGAAACCATGATCAGCTACAGACCAAAGCCCCAGCGCTAGAACAATTGGTGGAACTATCGTGACAGCGACAATCATCGTCATCGTTTTCTTGCTGACATTGCGCAAATTACGAATTGGCTGTTCTAGCCAGTGATATGAAATCAATGAGGGAATCAAGGATGCAATTGCCGCGAGAACCGCAATACCGGGGGTTGTTGGCCAAAGAATTAAGGCGAAAACAATGAATGGCCAGTGCCATAGGTATAAGGAATAGGAAATATTTCCGACATGCACAAATGGCGATCGCCCAAGAAATGTGCTGACTGCGTTTGTTTCAGAGTAACCAGCCACGAGCAAACACATAGTGCTGACAACAGGCAAAATGGTGAGAGGACCGGGCCAGATAGTCGCATCAGTTACGAGATACAGCGAGCTAACGAGCCCTGCGATACCAACAATGCCAAGAATTAGGCCGATGTTCCTTTTGATGAGCGGCTCAATCTTGTGAGCAAAGAGCGCCAAGATTGCGCCAGCCGCAAATTCCCAAGCCCTACTTGTCGGTCCATAAAATCCGCTCAACCAACTTGGCAAAAACGGAATCGTGCGACCAGTCGCCTCCAACATTGCAATGGCGAATGACAGCAGTCCGACAAGCCCCACCAGAAAAAGGGGTGCATGTTTGGTTTTCTTGTGCTTTGCAAGCTTCCAGCCAAGAAAGAGTACGAGCGGGAAAATCAAGTAGAACTGCTCTTCAACAGATAGCGACCAAGTGTTGAGCAGTGGGTTAGCCGCAGCCGGTGCGTCAAAGTAGCCGCCTGTAGTTTGCGCAATCACAATGTTCGCGCCCAATAACAGTGCACCGATCCCGGTCTTCGCAGCATTTTGCTGATCACCCATTGGAGATGCAATGAGTGCGGAAAGAACGACTACACCGATGACAAGTAAAGCAAGGGCAGGAGTGAGACGCCGGAACCTACGAGCATAGAAAGTGGTGAAACGAATCGTCTGAGATTTGGCCCATTCCCGACCCAGCATCGCGGTAATTACAAAACCTGAAATTACGAAGAAAACGTCTACGCCGAGAAAACCGCCCGGTACTGGTAATCCGGCATGAAAAGCCACGACTGTGCCAACGGCGATTGCTCGCAGCCCTTGAATATCGTTGCGTCGGTTTTCTAGGGATTTAGGCACCAGCGCCGTTGGGCTGCCCTGCGTCATTCATCCTCCAGCAACCGCGCGAATTGTTCTGGCCGCAGTCTAAAGGTCCCTGGCCGCGCGCCATTCAAGGTCCCTTCGGCGCCTCTTAGGAGAGCAACGCCACGCTACGGGAGTCGATTCGCCATGAAATTCTGACGTATTGTGATCTTCTGCCCCCCGGCAGCTCGCAGTTTTCTTCCCCTGGAGTGACATCTTGACGCAAGTGCATGGCCGCAAGCGCATTGAGGTCACAACCGCAGCAATAGTCACCATCAGTGTGATCATTGCTGTATTCGGCATGGTCTTCCTAGGGACAACCAAGGCAGCTCGCGCTGGTGAAACTGGTGCTGACTCCACCCCTGCTCTAGATGGTTCCACCACAGGACCGAGCGCACCCACAGTCCAGCCAGCTACCGGCACTGTGGGGGATATTAAAAACGTTGTTGTGATTTTGGCGGATGATCTGGATTGGCCAGCCTTTAACCAAGTACCGCGGTTGGCTGCGCTGAAACAGCAAGGCACCACCCTATCGAATTTTGTCGTAACAGATTCGCTGTGCTGCCCATCTCGCACTTCATTCATGCGCTCCCAGTTCGTACACAATCACCGCGTTGTTTCCAACGTAAAGAAGACTGGCGGAGGCTGGGAAAAGTTTCAGTCTCTGGGCTTGGAAAATGACTGCTTGCCGACTTGGTTACAAAAATCCGGGGTCAGTACCTCACTTGTTGGTAAATACCTCAATGGCTTTCCTAACGCGACCCCAACAGATACCTATATCCCGCCAGGCTATGACTACTTTGTGACGTCCACATCAAAAAACCAGGCGTATCAAGGCATAAATTACACCTTGAACGAAAATGGAACTTTGAAGAGCTATGGGAGCGCACCAAAGGACTTCATGAACACTGTGCTGCTGAAGTCAGCAACAAGCCACATCAGCACGGCGAAGACACCGTTCTTTATGGAGTTCGCTTCGTATAACCCACACACCCCCGCACCGTTCGATTCAAAATATGCGGGCACGCACGCAGCAGACACGGTGCCGCGAACCCCATCGTTCAACACCCCTGGCATAAACGAAATGGGCTGGCTCGCATCTCACCCCGTACTCGGACCCAACAGGGTTGAAAACATGGACCGCCTATGGCGCAAACGCCTGCGTTCAACTGAATCCATCGCTGATACCTATGAAGCGTTACAAGCCCGACTCAGGGCTACCGGTCATGCAAATGACACGCTAGTAATCGTCACTTCTGACAATGGTTATCACGCTGGTGTGCACCGCCTAGCAACAGGAAAGCAAACCGCATTCACCGAGGATGCAGTTGTGCCTGCGATCTTTATCGGTCCTGGCATGGCAAAGGGTGCTGTAATTTCGAAAACAACCTCGATGGTGGATCTTGGTCCCACAATCGCCAAGATTTATGGTGCAAAAACTCCATCGTTCGTTGATGGTCGCGATCTCATGCCTTTGCTCCGAGGCCAAGAAGACACTCCTTGGCGCACTGCCACCTTGACGGAAAGCCTTAGTCGCACTTTGCCTGGCGATCCTGATTATTCGCCGCTTGAAGCTCCGGAGTTCCATGCTTTGCGCAGCGAAAACTGGCTTTATATCGAATATCTAAATAAAGACGTAGAGCTCTATAACCTCAAAACCGATCCATACGAGATGAACAATGTGCAGGCCTCAACTAATCCGGTGATCGTGAGTCAACTTCATGCGCAATTGGCCGCGATGAGGCGCTGCGAAGGACCAAGTTGCCGAATAGCAGACGCAATGCCAAACGGGAACTGGATCTCTCCCATGCCACAAGTAACAGTTTCGCCAACAGAATCAGCCACACCCGCAGTTACCGCCACTCCTTCGGCGGCAGCAACAACTCCCGCCATGCCTAGCCCTTCATCGTCCGTTCAATAACTTGCTGCGCGGCATTTCCTTTATCGAACTCGCAAAATTTTTCGCGGAAGGCTTCGAGCCTGGCTCGACTTTCAGGTGAGTTGTACAGGTCTCTAGAAAATATTTCATTGAGCTGGGATTGGTTGATCGCCACAGCTCCCGGCGGCTGTTGGAGAAGATCGAAGTAGGTTCCTCGCGCTTCTTGGTAGGCCTCCCAGTCGTCCGCGAAAATCACAATCGGCCGATCAAGAACTGCGTAATCAAACATCACTGACGAATAATCAGTGATCAGGATGTCGGCTGCCAGATAACAATCGACGATGGACGGGAATGCCGAACCATCGATGACTCGGCCAGACTCAACAAGTTTTGCAACCTTTGGCCCCAATGTCGTGGTGTGATGGGCGCGCAAGATGAAGACGTATGAATTATCCACCTTCTCAATCAGTTCCTCAAAATTAATCCTCAAGGAACTGTCGCCTTCAACATCACGATACGTGGGTGCATACAACACTGCTTTTTGATTCTCTTTGACACCGATAAGGGACCGCGCTTGCGCGATGTCTTGACTCGAAGCATTCACGAGAACGTCATTGCGCGGATAACCCACCTCGAGCCAGGAGTACTGGCACGGATAGGCATGACCCCACATTTCAGTGGAATATGCGTTGGAGCTCAATGCGTAATCCCAGTTATCACTTCGCCGAAGCAGGTCAGCAAACTCTTGGCGACTTCGTGACGGATCAAGAGTCACGACTTGGTCGCCTTTTCTCGGTGCTTTACGTTTTGGATCAATCGCTGAACTCGCGACCGCGTTATTCATCACATCAAGTCCGCAATACTTCAGCGGGGTTCCATGCATTGTTTGAATGACAATTTGCCCGTCTCGCTTTTTAAAAGCACCAGGAAAGTTCACGTTGTTCACGAAGTATTTGGCGCGAGCAAACACCACCCACTGCCGTAATGAGTTGGGTGCAACATGCTTCACACCTGCGGGAAGTTTGCCGACCTTGTCTTTTTCCATCACCCAGACTGCGGTCAGATTCGGTGCAAATTCTGGCAGCGCCTCATATATGGCTCTCGGATTGCATCCGTAGCCTGAACCCCAGTATTCCGAGAACACAACAACGTTCTTTTTAATCGGAAACATCCTGAAAAACCCATACCAAAGCCGACCAACTGCCCGAACTTTTCGAGCTGCGCGTCGAACCGGCCAGTAAATCTTGCCGATGGTCCTTTTTATCGGCGTGCGTTTCTCATCTACCCAGCTGTATGCCATGAATGCGGCATATGAATTCTTTCGGAAAAGATTTCCACGCATGTTGCTCGGTAGATTTTTGGATTGTTCGGAAGATTTTTCCGGGTAATGCTTATTAGCTGACACCGATGCTGACTCAAAGAACCGCTTGCGTTCTGACGTAGCGATACGACCCCGGTGGCGAATGATCGTGACGTAGTGATTAATCATGATGTCGTAGAGGTGCTTGCGCATTGCATCGCTCACCTGAACGCGGGTTGCTTCGGCAAATACTCGTTCGTACTGCTCAAAAATATCGAAATGGTGCGGGCTTGGAGTGCCAAGAATATTTCCGCCAGAACGACGTTGTCGATACAGCAGCACTACGCGATTCAATGAGACAGCACGTCGTGCATTGAGCAATACGGTGTAAGTGAATGAAATGTCTTCGTATAAACCAGCGGGAAATTGAACGCCTAGGTTGAGCAAGAACTCACGTCGGTAAGCCTTATTGCAAGCGATCGGAAGCAGGTTGAACAGTCTTCGATGCTCTTGTGGCGAGAAAGTTCCAACTGAAAGATTCGCCAAAAGTTCGGCGCCCCAACTGACCGCTTCTCGACCGTCCCACCACACTCGAGAATAGTTAAAAATTAAAAGGTCAGGTAAGTCGTTTCGTTGAAGTTTCTCGGAGATCGCTTTCAGCGATCCGGGCGCGAGGGTGTCGTCGCCGTCAAGGAAAATGATGTACTCGCCAGTCGCGGCTGCGATGCCAATATTGCGCGCCATCCCGAGCCCGACATTTTTCTCGAGGTGCATCGGCTTGATGCGATCGTCGCTTTTTGCGAGCTCCTTGGCAATATCTGCACTGTGGTCAGGAGAGCAGTCATCCACCACCACGATCTCAAAATCCTGGAAGTCCTGGATCAGAACAGACTCCAACGCGGCGCGCAGGTATGCCTGCACGTTGTAGATCGGAACGATGATGGAGAAGAACGCCATGGTGGTTGAGAATAGGGCTTTGAGATGCGACTCTCCCACCCATCAAAGTCTTGGGGGTTGAAATAGTCGCTGTAGTAGGGTCAATGAGTGAATTCAGGCGCTGTTAATTGCTTAAATCCAGTCCTCGTTGGCGGCACCGGCCGAAGCGGTTCCACAATTACTGGGCAGTTACTCGGGCAACACCCCGACCTTTTCCTCACGGATCCCCCTGAAATCCGGTTTCTTGCCAATGATCATGGGGTCGCTGAAACCCTCACTCTGGCTCAAGGCTCATGGCTGAGCCGTCGCAAAGCCAAATCCGAAGCAAAATTTTGCCTCGAACGGACCAAAACACTGTGGTTTTGGCGAGCAGCCAAAATCGGTCTGCACACCTCAATCACGATCGAAGAGGTCAATGCTCTAGGCAACACCTACCTCGAAGAATTTGGCAAAGACCCGGTAGCCGCCTCACAAGCCTTCACGTACGCCATCATGCGCAACGTTGCAGCGGCTGGGCAAGGGCGCCGCTGGGTAGACACCACGCCAGCAAATGCGCGCATTGCCGACCAAATCGAGCCGATTTACCCAAACTCCCAGGTGATCGCCATGATTCGCGATGGTCGAGATGTTGCTGCATCCTTTGTTGCTCAAACTTTTGGCCCAAATGAGATCTTCGCATCGTTGCGGCAGTGGGAAAAACGCTCACTCCTCATCCATCAGTCAACGCTGGCTAGCCGTCCCGGACGATGCATCGTGGTTGACATGCTCGATTTGGTTGACCGCGACCGCGACAGCACCCTGCAACGCATCTGTGACTTCATTGATGTGCCTGTTGACCCAGACATGAAGGCTTGGTTTGACGAGACGGTCAATGCCGAAAATGCAAATGTTGGTCGCTGGCGTACCCAATTTGACGCTGAGACAACGAAGGAAATTAATCGTCAGTATGGCGAGATGGTCGAGCGCCTTGCCTCTCACGGAGTTCAGATTCCCCTTGAGTCGTAGACTGCGCTACTCATGAAGAATCCAGCCGAAACCCAGGATCGACCTGTTCAGGTCTTTC
>JBAXRV010000050.1:0-13325 GCA_037131045.1 Actinomycetes bacterium | reverse complement strand
GATGTACTCAGCTGAGACTTCATTGATTTGCTTGAGCGCACTGTCAATATCAAACGGGTTACACGGAACGTCGCCCGCATCAACTGCCTGAATCGTTCGAAACGGTGCAATGTCTAAATCGGGATGATACGCAGGTCGCAGATGGCGAGATGCTTGACGAATGGCGGTCGGTCCAAAACGCGCACCAGGACGAAATGACACACCACCATCGAACGGCGCACCGAGGACGGCAACGTCATAGTCGGAGACTTGATCAATTCTGGGAAGTCGTGCAAATGTTGATTCACCCGCAAATCGTGGCACTTTCGTTCCATCGACTGGGCCAATGATGTTTTCGCTCATGGGATTACCCTATCCGCGCAGTTTGCCGTTCGTAGGGTCATAAAATGCTTGGTCGCTCACAACAGCCGTACTGAGTTGGCCGGCACAATCAACGATGTAATCCCCATCAGATGGCAAGTGTGCCTTGATGTACGCCACGCCACATGCGGCGCCAACTGTGTGCCCGTATGCCCCTGATGTCACATGGCCCACTATCTGACCATCGCGAAGGACTGACTCATCGTGAACAAAAAGTAGATCGGGGTTGTCCAATTTGATGAATACCTGGCGATGGGTTCGCTTATTTTGCTTGTCCAGGATGGCATCGCGTCCTGTGAAGCCTCCCGGCTTATCGATCGCTACTGTGAAACCTAAACTCGCGCTGTACGGGTCATCGATCGCTCCGATGTCATGACCAAGGTGTCGGTAACCTTTTTCAACCCGCAAACTGTCTAGGGCGTGGTAACCAGCACGAACGATGCCCAGATCTTTTCCAGCGTCAATGACAGCGTCATAAACGTTCACTGCTAAGTCATTCGTGGGATACAGCTCGTAGCCCAACTCGCCAACGAAACTTACCCTCAAACACAATGCGTAACCATCTGCGACTTGGATCATGCGTGCTGTGCCCCACGGCTGAGCTTCATTAGAAAAATCATCCGGTGAAATGCGTTGCATCAACTCCCGAGAGCGTGGGCCCATCACTGCGATAGTGGCAAGTGTTGAGCTTTGATCCACTACAGAGGCGGCAAAAGTACGCGCGGCTCGTTTAAACAGTGCAAGCGTTTTGGTCAATGCTGAAGTTGGCGTGACGATAAGGAATCTGTCTTTATCTAAACGAGTAACCGTTCCATCGAGTTCTATGCCGCCCGCTTTATTCAACATCAGCGTATACACAACTTTTCCAATGGGTACATCCACATTTGCCGTGCACGAATGTTGCACAACTTGCAACGCGTCCCAACCATGAATCTCAATCTTGCTGAAAGTAGAAAGATCAAATACCGCTACCGCTTCGCGAGCTGCGCGATGTTCGCGTGCCGAGTGATCAAACCAATTTTGCTTACCGTAACTGTATTGATATTCACGGGCAACACCTTTAGGCGCAAACCAATTAGCTCGCTCGTACCCAACAAGCTCACCGAAAACAGCGCCGGCTTGGTCTAATCGGTCATGCAGTGGAGTACGACGCACTCCGCGCGCAGTAGTTGGTTGTAAGTGTGGCCAATGCATTGCGTACAGGCGACCCAAGCCTTCACGGGTGCGCTCATTAAGGTAGCGCCGATTCGCTTGCTGCCCAGCAAAACGCTGGACATCGACACTGGCTAGGTCGTAAGTTGGTGAACCCGACACCATCCACTCAGCCAATGCGCGACCAGCACCAGGTGCATAAATAATTCCTTGGCTGTTAAAGCCAGCTGCGACCCACAGTCCATTGACTTCAGCAGTTTCGCCGAGGCAGAAATTTGAATCTGGCGTAAATGATTCCGGCGCATTCAAGAATCGTTCGTACTTTGATTTACGCAATGCTGGTACCCGACCTTCGGCCAATGTACGAATTTGCGCAAAGTGATCCCAGTCGGCGTCAAACTCGCCGAACGAGAACGACTGCGGCAACGTCTTAGGGTCTACCGGCTTTCCGTTGGGTTCGAAGGCACCAACGAGAAGTCCGCCTGCATTTTGTCGGATGTACAAATATCCATCGAGGTCGCGAAGTACAGGAAGAGGTTCTTCTGCGCCAGCTATTGGGGCCGTACGAACATGTATGTGAGCTGCGGGCCATAGTGGAACATTTGCGCCACACATTTCAGCCAGATCACGAGTCCACAATCCTGCTGCCAAAACCACATTCTGGGTTTCAACTACTCCGAGGTCTGTTTCGACATGGGTGACTCGCCCATGCACTGTGCGAATGCCAGTTACGCTGACGCCTTCACGTATCGTGACGCCTTGTTCGAATGCACCCTTTGCAAATGCAAGTGCGGCCATACCTGGATTGACGTGTCCATCAAGTGGATGGAACATGCCGCCCAAAAGTTTGTCCTTAGAAGCCAACCCATGTAACTCAGTTATCTGTTTTGGCGTGACCAGTTCAGAGGGGATTCCTGCATGTCGGGCAACCATGTCTGAGTACCGTACTTCGTCCATGCGCCCTTGAGTGCGGCATAACGTGATTGAACCGGGCTGACGCAAATTGATGTCAACGCCCGTTTCTGCTTGCATGCGGGAATAGACGTCGACGCCGTAACGTGAGAGTTTTGTGAGCGCATGCGATCCACGTGCTCCAGCAATCAGTCCGGCGGCATGCCAACTCGTGCCAGATGCAATGGAACTTCGCTCAAGGACTAAAACATCACGATGGCCCAAGAGCGCTAAGTGGTAAGCAATACTGGACCCAATGATTCCCCCGCCAACAACGACGGTTTCGGCACGTGACGGCAACGGTCGAGTTCGCGCCTCGAGATCAAACTGCGTTGCACTGATGTCTTTTTCTAAGAGCCGATCCATCTGATAAATGTATATTGGGTACCGTCATAAATTGGGCATTTTCCAAAAAAAAATACACCTTACTTTTGGGTCATGCCCCCGCGTTAACGTGTGTGAGATAGGGCAATCGGCGCGGTGTGTTTTGCAACCCGCCCGTCGCCAGAAGACTTGCCTGTGAGCCGGCGCAGCATCCAAGGCAGCAAAAACTGCCAGATCCAGACCATGGTCGATATGACCTGCGATGCCGCACGCACCCGAGGAGCGGGTGGCATCGGTTCTGCCCAATCGGCATCATGAGGAAGCCCTAGATTTGCTAGGACCGCAGCCGCGACCCGCCTATGACCCTGGTCATTTAAATGAAGTCGGTCCGAAGCGATCAGGCGTCTGTCAAAAAACACCTCGTATGCATTGCCATCGAGGAGTAGCGCGCCCAATTCCCGTGCGGTGCTGCGCACCATGGCATTGAAGCCCGAAAATCGCGCGTTCCACAAATGCTGTGTGCGAGTTCTTGGCTCGGCAACCTCTTGCACAGTAAATAGCATCAACTGAGCGCCTGTCGCTGCAAGCGCTCGAGCTGCACTTTGATACATCGGTAAAATGACGCTTGGGTCATAACCAGGTCGCAAAATGTTATTAGCGCCTGCGTGAAAAGAAACTAAAGTGTTCGCGCCTTCGATGTATGGCATGCCCAGTGGAATCTGATCAGCAATCACTTGCTCGAGTCTCTTCCCACGTACTGCGGCATTGAAATATGTGAAGTCTTCGGACTGGGTTGCGAGTACCTGCGCCACACGGTCGGCCCAGCCGATGTACTGGCCATCGATGCGGTCATCACAAAGACCTTCGGTAATCGAGTCACCGAAAGCGATGAAACGGGTGTAACTAGTCACCACACTATTGTCTCGCATCAGCAAGCTAGCGATAAAGTCCCAGGTATGACACACGAAAAGTTTGCCTCCGAGGCCGAAAATCTTTGGGGCACAACAGTTGCGTATGAACAATCCCAGCAGAGGCTTAGGCACTACACCCCTGAAGACATAGAGCTATCGAAAAAGCATGCCCAAGAAGCAGTAGATCTTTTCCTTGAAGCAATGCGTGGTGATTTACCTCCTGACAGTGAACTAGCACGCCAGGCGGCTGAGTTACACAGAAGCGTCATCACACGATGGTGGTACGACTGCAGCTACGAAATGCAAGCCAACCTTGCAGGCATGTATGTTGCGGACTCACGTTTTGCCGAGAACTATAACTCGCAACAACAAGGACTTGCCCAATATATCCACGATGCAATACTGGCTAATGCCATCGAACATCTGTAATCGCTAATCTGGCGATTTACAAACACGCACCAACTCTTTTCAGAGCCTTACTATGCCTTCAGTTCAATCTCGAGCATCCGAGCTGAAATGAGTTTTCGTACTAACGTTTTTGGCAGGGGTTTATCAGCAGCGAAATGTAAAGCTGCTTTAGTCGTCGAATAGTTCACCAACTCATCAGCAAGCGTCTGCAATGTCGAGCCACTAAATGGGTAGAACGAACAGCCCTTTTTCGTGGGTAAGAAGCCGGCCACTATCCCTTTTGGCATCTTGAACGCCGGCATGTTGTAACTGATGACTTCCTGGGCAGCGGGCACAATCGCAAGAATTATTTCGCGCATCGCAAGCAATGTCGACAACTGTGGCTCTGGAGTTCCATCCAGCCATTCGTCAATGACTGTCTTCGGCATGTACGTAAGTCCGGAAGTTCATTACTGCGCAACGGGAAGCGTTATTCGGTGGCATCTTCGGAAGTCTCCGTGAGTGCCTGCCCGCTGCCAGTGCTTAACCGGCCCACTATTCCGAGTCGTTGACCATCGAGTTGGCCCTGTGCTCGATACAGGTCTAGTTTCTGACGAGTATCTTCAATATCTAAATTACGCATTGTGAGTTGACCAATGCGGTCGGCAGGTCCAAATGCAGCATTCTCGGTGCGTTCCATCGAGAGTCGATCTGGGTGATAACTCAGAGCTGGGCCACAAGTATTGATGACTGAGAAGTCATCGCCACGGCGAAGACGCAACGTCACAGTGCCGGTGACCGCGGAAGCTACCCAACGTTGCAGCGATTCCCGAAGCATAAGTGCTTGGGGATCAAACCAACGACCCTCGTACAACAAGCGGCCAAGTCGACGACCTTCTGCGTGGTAGTTCGCGATTGTGTCTTCATTATGTATTGCGCTGACTAAGCGTTCGTATGCGATGAAAAGCAGTGCCATACCGGGTGCTTCGTAAATACCGCGACTCTTTGCTTCAATGATCCGATTTTCAATTTGATCATTCATCCCAAGCCCATGACGACCGCCAATTTCATTGGCCTTATGCATCAGCGCAACAATATCTGTGAAGTCAACGCCATTGATAGCGACTGGATATCCTTGGCTAAATGTAATTTCCACATCTTCTGAAGCAATCGCAACTGCTGCATCCCAGAATCGAACACCCATGATGGGTTCCACGATTTCCATCGATGTATCAAGGTGCTCGAGGGATTTAGCTTCGTGTGTGGCGCCCAGAATGTTGGCATCCGTTGAGTAAGCCTTCTCCGTACTATCCCGATACGGCAAACCGTGTGCGACGAGCCATTCCGACATTTCTTTGCGCCCACCAAGTTCCCGCACGAAATCGGCATCGAGCCACGGCTTATATATACGTAAGTTTGGGTTAGCTAATAATCCGTAGCGATAGAACCGCTCAATGTCGTTGCCTTTGTAGGTTGAGCCGTCCCCCCAAATTTCAACATTGTCCTGTTTCATTGCCTGCACCAAAAGTGTGCCTGTAACTGCTCGTCCGAGTGGAGTTGTGTTGAAGTATTGCTTGCCACCAGAACGAATATGGAAGGCACCGCACGCAATTGCTACTAAGCCTTCGGCAACCAATGGCTCTTTGCAGTCAATGAGCCGTGCAATTTCTGCGCCGTATGCGCCAGCTCGCGAAGGAACTGAATCAATATCAGGTTCGTCGTATTGCCCTAAGTCCGCGGTATAGGTACATGGAATCGCACCTTTATCGCGCATCCACGCCACAGCAACAGAAGTATCGAGACCTCCAGAAAAAGCGATTCCCACTTTTTCGCCAATTGGCAGCGATGCAAGCACTTTAGACATGTCTGAAGTCTAATGTTCGTCATGCCCGCTAAATGTCAATCAACTTCCTTTTGCGAAACCTCTCAAAACAAGGTGCTGCCGTCCTAAACTGTCGACATCATGGCTAGTACACCTGGCGCAATCGCCCGCAAGCAGCTTCGCACCTTACCGCTCGTTGCCTTGATCTATTTCAGTGTGTCCGGCGGCCCCTATGGACTCGAAACTGCGATTTCAAGTTCCGGTCCTGGCATGACAATGCTCATGCTTATTGTGATTCCTCTGATTTTCAGCGTGCCTTGCGCTCTGATGAATGCCGAACTTGGGTCGGCCATTCCACTGCAAGGCGGCTACTACAACTGGGTGAAGTTCGGAATGGGTCGATTCTGGGGCTTCATGGAAGGCGCCTCAAGTTGGATCGCATCGTGGCTCGATACTGCGCTTTACCCCGTCTTGTTCATCGATTACTTAGCCGTCTGGTACCCAGCCTTAGAACGTGGTAATCATTCTGTCTTTTCGATGTGGGATGGCGCATTCTCTCTTGACCTGCACTGGGTCGCAGCAATCGTGTTTATGATTCCACTCGGGTACTTAAATGCTCGCGGCTCAACAGCTGTAGGCAACACATCCATCGGACTATTTGTTGTGATCATTGCGCCGTTTGTTGTCGTATCGGTTTTGGGATTGATTCATCTGGCGAACACACCTGGACTCAATCCGTTGCAGCCGTTTTCGCTACCTGACATGAGCAAGATGCAGGCAGCTGGTGCCGGGCTTGGTGTAATCATCTGGAACTACATCGGATTCGACGCTGTTTCGACAGTCGGTGGTGAAACAGAAAAACCAAGTCGTACCTACCCACTCGCTTTGTTAATTTCAGTTCCACTCATCATGGTGACTTACTTATTCCCGATGTTTGCTTCCTTGGGATCGGGCCTACATTCCGACGATGTCACACTGTGGGATAACGGTGACTTCGCTCTTGTTGGTGACATACTCGGTGGACCATGGTTAAAGGGTGCAATAGTTGTGGGTGCGCTTGTGTCGCAAGTAGGTCTTTTTTCATCGCTTCTTATGTCAGGGTCGCGCGTGCCAGCAGTACTTGCGGCCGATCACTACCTACCCGATGCTTTAGCGGAAGTTAATCCAAAGACTGGCACGCCCGTGAAATCCATCATCTTGAGTTGCGGAATTTTTGCACTTTTCACGGCGCTGAATTTCTCAACCCTCATAGATGCCGACATCATGCTCAACATGTTTAGCATTTCACTTGAATTCATTGCGCTCATTGCTCTACGGCGAAAATACCCGCTCATGCGACGACCATTTAAAGTTCCTGGTGGCATGTTCGGTGCTATCGCAATTTCGATCTTCCCTATCGCTTTGTGTGTATGGATCATTCAAAGCGCTTGGGTTGAGGAGCCTGTCTCGTTCTGGATCGGCGTCACAATGCTTGGCGGTTCAGCGCTGCTCTACCCCGTGCTGAATAAGTTCGTCAAACGCGGTCGCCCTGATGATGTCCATGTCTCAGACACCATTGATTTTGGACCAGGCATTGATACGGCGGCGATCTTGGCGGGTACACACGTTCGCTAGCGTCTGGCCATTGCCACCACAGCGGTAGGTGGTTTCGCGCAGGCTATGCGTTCAGCGCAGTGAGCAAAGTTTGGTCAAATACTTCTTGCGGTTGTGCGCCCGAGATTCCATACTTCATGTCGACCACGAAAAATGGGACACCATTGGCACCCAGCTGTTGGGCAAGTGCTTGATCTTGCTCAATCACACTGGTGAACTCGACAGATTCCAGAGCGCGCCTGACCTCGTCACTATTAAGGCCAATTGAACTGGCGACAGTTACTAGGTCTTCGTCAGTAAACAAAGCACCACTTTTTTCAAAATACGTCGAATACATTGCTTCGAGTAACTCATCTTGTTTGCCGACAGTATCTGACCACAGAAGTAATCGATGAGCATCGCCAGTGTTCCCAGACAAGGTGTCGTTCAGGTTGTAACACAAACCTTCACCATCGGCTACCGAGCACACATTGGCTTGCATTTCATCTACCTGAGTTTTATCAAGTCGATACTTATCCGCGAGCAACTTGGCAGTTGGCACAATAGCGTCAGCAGCAGGATTCAATTGAAAGGCGCGATGGCGCACCGTAACTTCGGAGCCTGTCGGAAGCGAAGCAATTGCTTTTTGAAGTCGGCGACGTCCAATGAAGCACCACGGGCAGACCACATCAGACCACACATCAATAATCATTACTCTGCCCTTCAATGAGTTCCAACTAGTTCGGCCAACGCTACTAATGGCCAGCGGAATCGGTAGCACGCATCACTAACATCACACCAAGTCCTGCGAGCGCCATACCCACGAGTCCAAGGGCGGAGATCCGCTCACCGAACAGGAAGTATGCCTGAAGTGCCGCACATGGAGGAACCAAGTAGTACAGACTCGATACGCTTCCAGCACTTCCCTGGCGCAGGAGTGAATACAGCAAAAATATTGAACCAATAGACATCATTAAGACAATCCACGCTAAACCGGCAACAAATTGCGGGGTCCACTGCACGGAATTGTCTTCCATTGTTAAAGACAAAACAATAAAGATGAGCGAGGATACGCCGTACTGCACGGCAGTGCCTGGTACGAACGCAATACCGCCACCAGTTTTCTTCTGGAGTATGTATCCGATTGTCGTTCCGAACAGTGCAACGATGCACGAAACAATGCCAGCGGTCGTGAACTGCGAACTGAAATTGCCCTGAAATAATTTAGGAAGTAGTAGCAACGCAACGCCAACGATGCCCAGGAACAAGCCCAGTGCTTCGATTGGCTTAAAACGTTCTCCGAGCATAGGGATTGCTAATAGTGCGACGAATACTGGCTGCAAACTCACGATTACAGCGGAGATACCAGAGGTCACACCTTCGTGGATGGCGAAGAAAACGCCACCTATATAGATAACGTGCAAAAAGACGGCCACTAGAGCTGAGTGCCACACTTGCGTGCGAGTTAAGGTCCAGGTGCCGCGTTGAAAATATGCGACAACGGCCAGGATCACACACGCTAGGACGTAACGAATTGCCAGGAATGTGAATGGTCCTGAGTATGGGTGAACATATTTTGCTGCAACAAATCCAGAACTCCACAAGAACACAAATATCCACGGTGCGAGTTTCGCTGACAGTCGTGGCTTGACGCTCATGAATCTCCTTGGAGTATGTGCCTATGTGGCTCAGGTAAGTATCTCGCAAAGTAGCAAGGCGACCGAATCCAGTCCCCTAGGCAGTGGTGCGAATCATTCGTTGATAGAACTTACCTGGCTGTCGTGAACTCGGCACCGGTTCACCACGCTGTTCAAAGTTCAAACGTTCATACGCTGCAATGGCGGGCAGGTTGTCGTGCCATACGCCAAGTCCTTGAACGGTCCAATCTCGAGCTACCGCGTGTTCATCGATGAAATCGAGCATTGATCTGAGCACACCGAGTTTGCGGTAGTTCGGACGAACCCAGCATCCACCGATCCAACACGTTGCACCAAAATCCCCACTCAGGTTTTCCACGCTCATCATCGCAATGTCAGCCGAATCACTCGTGGCAACAACAGGAACGAACTGTGCCACCTTGTTCACCCAGTCTTCGTCTGACCAGGCTGCCTCAACCTCGTAAACAGACCCAAACGCATGAGCATCAGATACAAGTGAGTCCAGTCGCAAATCCCGCCATCGCCCCCACTCAGCCGGGCTGAGTGTTGTCACACGAATCTCAAGAGAATTCACACACATATTGTGGCAAGCAACCTAGACTCGCTGATTATGGACCCTATTATTCGACGCCTTGACGACTACGAATGGGCTGGCTGGCCCGAAGAGCAAGTTCGCGCCCGTGGTGAAGTCACGTGGAAGGCGCTCCAGGGTGACCCGACTGATGAAACCGACATGGTTCTCGGCGTTGCGCGTGTACTTAAAGGTCAATCTCTCGAGGCACACCGCCACGAGCCACCTGAAACGTACTACGTCCTCAGTGGCAGCGGTATTGTCACAATCGAGCACAAGGAATACCCAGTTGACCCTGACACAATGCTTTACATCCCAGGTGATGCGTTACACCAAATCAACAATTACGAAGATGAGCCGTTGCGCATTCTGTATTTGTTCGCAACAAACGATTTTGGAAAAGTTATCTACCGCTTCCCTGAGTAATGTCGAACGCATGAAAAGCGATGATTCAGTGAGCGGGGTAAGTGATTCATGAGATATGCCGAGTTCGTTGTTAACGAACTTCGTCGCACATTGGCACCACTTGCGAACACTGACGTTGCTAAAGGCGCCCGTGCGTACATGAAAGACGTCGCCCCGTTCATAGGCGTGCGCGCCCCTGAGCGTCGTGCTACCGCCAAGGCACTCTTTAAAACTCTTGATCGACCAGACTCCCACACACTAGGTGAAACCGCTCACGTGCTCTACGCCCAAAAGGAGCGCGAATTCGCCTACTGCGCCAATGACATGATCGCGTTTTTTATTAAGTGTGCAGATCAGGATTTTCTAGAACAGCATGTCCAGGAATTGCTCATCACAAAATCGTGGTGGGACACCGTTGATGGGCTTGGATCATCTGCCATATGCCCGCTGACACTCGCGTTTCCGAATAAGCGTCTGATTAACACATGGAATTCCAGCGACAACATGTGGCTTGTTCGAGCTGCTATCCAGCATCAACGGGGTCGTCGATCGGAAACTGATGTCGAGTATGTTCTGAAGATTTGTGCGCGCCACAGCAATAGCCGCGAGTTTTTTATTACCAAGGCGGTCGGTTGGGCATTGCGGGACATCGCCGCATTCAACAAACCTGCTGTACGCCGTTACTTGTACGAGCACCCCGAACTTAACAGAGTGACAACTCGCGAAGCGGAACGTGGACTCAATCGCTGAGTGTTACTTGACTTTCGACCCTCGTCTACTCCACATGTGCATTACATTGAGACTTAATAACCAAACATTACCCACGACACCTGAACGAGGCTGAGCTCATGTCAAACATTGTGCGAATTGACCCAAACGTTTCATTGCCTTCAGATCCCAACGCTCCTGGTGAATACTGTGTAACTCCATTTCACGGCGACGACGAAAAGTTCATCGCGGGCATATGGTCAGCCGATCCACATACTCAACACTTTGACTCGTATCCCGTGGACGAAGTCTGTGTTGTGCTCACAGGCTCAATCACATTGACGGAAGCGGATGCGCAGGCGCAAGTGTTTCGTGCTGGTGACGCTTTCGGGCTACGAAAGGGCACCAATGTCACTTGGGCTCAAGAGCCTGATACTCGCAAGATATTTGTCATTCTTGAAAGCTAATTAACCAAGTTATGCCTTTTTGGCGCGAGCTTGCTTTCGACGTTCGAGCCAGTTAACTAACTTTGAAGAAAAGGACTCAACAGCACCGCTATCTCCAAGCAGCGATTTTGCTAGCTCTCGAAGTTGACGTGCAATTACTGGAACGAGCGCGAGACTCAAAGCGATAAACCCGAGAGAAATGGCGATAGTTGCCCGTGATGTGTAGGTCCACGATAGATGATCAGTTATCAGCGCCGTGCCTCGATCGAGGTGGGAAAATACAATGTGCACTGAACCGTTGCTCACATGCGCATTGATCTGACCAGACATATCTGGATCTGACACACCAAAAGTCTGCGTCCAGTCACCGGGTGTGAAAACCTTAGTGGCAAAGAGCAGCACTACGAATGCAATCCAAGCACACACCATAAGTCCAATCCCAATTGATGAGAAGAACGCTGCCGCCGCAACATACAGAAATACAAACCATGAACGCACTGAAGTGATTCGTTCTCTTACGCCCTCCCAAGTCCAGAAACCCGAGGAAAACCATGGCCGTGGAGCTGGTGCGATTTCACTCTTTAGCGCCCAATTCGTACGGCGAATCTCAAAGGCGTTAAACGCCTCGGCAAAGGTGAGAAGTGCAAGAAGAATTAACACTGTGAGCGGTAAGAATCCCCCATCAAACAAAATCGAACGCACTACAGAAAACGCAAATACTGCAATCGGGAATGTGGTCACTATCAGGAGGCGTTCACGAAACCGCATTCCAATAAAGGATGTTTTGGTCATTTGAGCCCCTTAGCAATAGCAGTGTTATTTACATCGTCGCACAACATTGAAAAAGCCAAGTTCGCTTGAAATGTGATTCGCATGACTTTTGTGACTCGTGCTGGATATATTTCGAGACTTTTGATATCCGTTACTCAGCCGCAGGCCCAGCTGGCGGAGTTGTCTCAAAATATTCAATGTCCCACAGAGCAGCCATCGGCAATGATTCAATCGCAGTTACAACATCTGATTCGTCCTCACCAAATGCTTCTAAGAAAACAGTGCGCCGGGGCATGGCAATTTTGATTGAACCTATAGCGCCACGATCTTCAAGGATTTTGGCTTGCGCTTGCTCAGCAGGGATCAGAGGGGAAATGTCATCCATTGTGGTTTCTGGCTTGAATGTGGCAATGACCATGTAAGACTTCATGCGAACTCCTTAGGGCTGGACAATTGGCTTAGGCAAAAACTTAACACTGTGCATGAGCGTGTAAATCCTTAACGGGATTAACCACGGTCCAATGTGGGAACTTCAGCGACGACCCCATCACTATTTCGTGCAGCCTTTTCAATGTTCTTAATCATTGTGGGAAACACTAGAAAGTGAAATGGTGCAATCGAATACCAGTACATGCGACCCCACAGCCCGCGCGGCAAGAATGTGGCGGTCTGTTTGATTCGTGTTCCGCCAGGAAACTCACCAGGCAGCAACTCGAACTCAAGCCAGGCTTCACCAGGAAGCTTCATCTCTGCAAAAAGTAGAAGGTAACGACCATGGTCAATCGCTTCCACGCGCCAAAAATCTAAACTCTCACCGACACGTAGTTTTACTGGGTCACGACGTCCTCGACGCAATCCTGCACCGCCAACTAATGTGTCGAGCAACCCTCGAATGGACCACAACATATCTGCGCCATACCAACCGGTCTGCCCACCAATGGCTTCGATGCGTGGCCATATTTGTTCAACTGACAGTGGCGATTCGATTTCGCGTTGGTCTTTGTAAGAAGTAACACCTGCCCAGGCTGGGTCGGTTGCTGAACTGTTCCATGGCGAGTTCGGATCTTTTGCATCCGACCATCGAGTATCCACCTGTGCGCTATTTACTCGCTCAAGCGCTAAATCAATTGCCGCTCGAACCGACAACGTTCCACCCGGCGGGGGTGGAATAAGTTCGGAAATATCTTTGTCTTTGTCAACAACGACTTCCGAAATCAATGACTGCACCAAGTTCTTCGCAAGAGATCGCGGAAGCGGTGTCACTAGTCCAATCCAATGGCTTGCAAG
>JBAXRV010000049.1:0-13484 GCA_037131045.1 Actinomycetes bacterium | reverse complement strand
TTCCATGGAACTTGTGACAATCAACCCTGGTTTCATTTTGGGTCCACCACTTGGTGTCGCGGGCGATGGGCAAAGTGTCTCAATGATTTCAGACTTGATTGCCGGCAAGATGCCGATGATTCCCGACATTGCCATGAGTATGGTTGATGTTCGCGACGTTGCTCGGCTTCATGTGGCCGCGCTAGAAAGCCCAGACGCTGCGGGTAAGCGTTTCATCGCGGCGACTGAACAGCCAATAGCGATGGCACATTTGGCCGAAGTTTTACAAAAGGCAGGTTACTCAAAGGTGTCTTCACGCAAAGCACCGAATTTCGCAATCAAACTCATGGCTCTGTTTGATCGCGAAGCAAAGGGAATGGTGCCACAATTGGGTGTCAGAATTTCGTACGACAATCAAGCTACTTACGATATTCTGAACTGGGAACCAACTACCCTCGATAAAACTTTTGTCGAAATGGCGAAGGCAATCTCAAACTAGGAAATGTATGTCAATGGTCATTGATGCGAACTCAATCGAGTGGCGCTCCGTATGCCCCATCGCATCTGGACTTGATGTTCTTGGCGACAAGTGGTCTTTAGTAATCGTGCGCGACCTGTTTGAGCACGGCACGCGCACTTATTCTGAGTTCGGCGAATCACCTGAAGGTATATCCACCAACATCTTGGCCGCAAGATTGAAGTTGCTCTCTTCGATTGGGATTGTCGAACATGTGGAACCCGATCGTGCTTCTCGCAACAATGCCTACCAACTGACATCTAGTGGACTGGCTCTGCGGCCGGTACTTGAAGAGCTTGGTAAATGGTCGCAGACCTATCTCAAAGAAATGCATCCTGAAATCGTCACCATTCTCTAGGCCCGGTCAGACCTCAAGGCATTTGCAAATCGAGTACTCCGTGGGTCGTGGGTTCGAGCCCCACCCGCCCCACTGTGAACCGGCCTTACAGCCACGGATGCATACCTGACTGCAGCATTATTTGCATCAGTCAGTGCGCAAGATTAGCTACTTTTCCTAAACCCGATCAGTGGAAATTGTGTACCGATCGACAACTTCCTGTATCGGGTCTACTCCAATTCCGGGTCCAGTTGGAACAGCAATGTGCCCTTCGACTAAAACAAACGGTTCAGTAGTGTCCACCTCGTAGTAACGAGAGGAAGCCGATGTATCACCAGGCAAAGTGAAATTCGGCAGTGCCGCTAAGGCCAGGTTTGCAGCTCTGCCGATTCCAGTTTCCAACATGCCACCACACCAAACTGGAATCCCGGCAGCTTGCGCAACGTTATGAATTTTAACGGCTTCGATGTACCCACCCACGCGAGATGGTTTGATGTTGATTATTGAGGTGGCACCAAGCTCTATGGCATCGCGGGCAACGCCTGCGGAAACAATAGATTCGTCTAAGCACACAGGGGTCTCAATATATTTAGCCAATAGAGCATGTCCAAGAATATCTTCTTCTTCGATTGGTTGCTCGATCAGCAAAAGGTCGAATTCATCTAAGCGTTTCAACAGGTCAAAATCGTCTCGAGTGTAGGCCGTATTTGCGTCAACCTGCAGAAGTAGGTCTGGGCCAAATGTTTCACGCACTAGTTTCACTGGCTCATAGTCCCAACCCGGCTCAATCTTGAGTTTGATTCGCAAATATCCCTCAGTCAAGTAGCCCTCAACAAACTTCATAAGCTCTGGCAACGAATCCATGATCCCTACAGAGACTCCAGCAGGCACTTTGGTCTTTACTGCACCGAGGTACTGCGCAAACGAAATATTTGAGGCGCGTAATTGCGCATCTAACACTGCAGTTTCAAGCGCCGCTTTTGCCATGCGATGACCTTTAGCCCAATGCAAAGTTGGTGCGACGATCTCCGCCGTTAAGTTATCTCCCACATTCTTAAGTGCTGGGATGAAGAATTCTTTTAATACGGCGGCGGCCCCCGAGTGATACTCACTTGAGTAGTCAGGTAAACCATTAGCCGCACATTCCGCCCAGCCCTCGCCCACGTCGGTAATCGCATGAACCCAAACAACTTCATGAACATTTACTGCGCCTTCCGAAGTGCGAAATGTGGACTTAAGAGGCACATTGAGACGAATCAGCTCTACGGATTCAAGTTTCATGTTCTTCCTTTACTTAGGTGGGTCTACTAATAGATGTGTGCGACTTTGCATGCGACTGATTGTCCATCCCTGTTCAAAGAGCGGTTGCAAAGTGTCTCTCGTTTTGCGACGCCAGGCTAATGCTGCCGCCAGATCGGTTTTGCGAAGACTTTCGATGTCGTCGGGAAGTTCAACTGCGATAGTTCCCTTTACGTCTGCTGGCTTGTGTGCGGATTCAGTAAGGTCCCAAAATGCAAACAGCCGATCGGATTCATCGCCAACATTGATTGAATCTGTCATAGTTCCATAGAAGTTAGGCAAGTACTCCAGCGCCGTGGCCCCGAGTTTGTCAAAGTTGAAAACACAATTTCTGCGCACCAGAGGGTCAAAGGACCACGTAATTCCACTTAAGCCTTGCGACTTAGCCCAATTGAATTGATGCCTCTTTAAGTCATAACCAGCACCGGGTTGAAATGAGCCTGTGACATGGGAATGCAAGATATGTTTGTCGCGAAATATGCCACGGAACCCAAATGAGGCAGCCACCATATGATTGCCATCAAATGCGGCCGCGCAATATGCGCCAACATGCAAAACAGCTAATCCCAAATCAAACGGCACAACTTCGGGTCCACCAGCCCAGACGCGACAGAGAAATTCACTGACTGCTTCCATTTCTTCAATGGATTCAACGTTTGATATACGTAATGTTCCCACGCCTCCTACCTTAGTCAGAGTCGTCCCGCTTCTAACCCTTCAATGACATACACGGCTCGTTCCTTCACCTCTGCAATGTTGCTCAGGCGCGCGAGTCCACCCATTTGTTGAAACATTCGATAATTGGAAGCGAAGGTTGTCGCATGTCTGTCGAGGAAGTCCCAATAGAGAGTTGTGAATGGGCAGGCGTGATCGCCAGTGCGTTTCTTCGGATCAAATGTGCAGGACTTGCAATACTGGCCCATCTTTGAAATGTAAGCACCGCCGGCAGCGTAGGGCTTTGTCATTAATACGCCACCATCGGCGTGAGTGGCCATCCCAATGACGTTTGGCACCATAACCCAATCCGCTGCGTCAATAAAAACCTCGCGCATCCAATCTAGGAATGCTTGTGGCGATACCCCAGTCAGCAGTGCGAGGTTGCTCAGAACCATGAGTCGTGGAATGTGGTGAGTCCAGCCCCGATCCTGAATATCAGTGACAACAGAACGGACGCAATTCATCTGCGTCTTATCTGGATCATGAAACAGCGGCAGCAACTTCCGATTCGCATTCAGGTGGTTGTTGTCCCTGAAGTCATCTCCCAAATACCAGTACATTCCATTTATATATTCGCGCCACCCGATGATTTGCCTTATGAAACCTTCGCATGACGAAATTGAGTTATCCCCCTGTTGATACCTCTCCAACGCAGCGTCCACTACTTCAGAAGCGTGTAACAACCCATTGTTCAAATACGGACTTAGTAACGAATGATGTGCGCTCCAGCTTTCACCTGGCATTGCATCCTCATAAGGACCAAACTCCTTAAAGTGATTTGTAAAGAAGTGCGCCATTTGAGTGAGCGCCTCATCGCGAGTAGTACCCCAATACTTTGTGTCAATTTTTCCCCAAACTTCGTCTGAAAGTTCGCTAATAACTCCTTCATCAATGTCATCAAAAACAAAATCTAACGGATTTCCCCAGTCGTGAACTTTTGGTGGCGGCAGTCGATTTTCCGCATCGTAATTCCACGATCCACCACTAGGTTGATTGCCATCCATCAAGATTGCTAACCGTTTACGCTGCGTGCGATAAAAATTTTCCATAGTGAAAGTTTTCTGTTCACTTGCCCAACGTGTGAAGATGTCAGTTGGTGTAAGGAAGAAGTCGTTCTCAACAAAAGTCACACCAAATTGAGTGAGTGACTCTTTAAGCCTGAATGAATTAGGGGTTGCACATAACACTTCAGACCCTGGGTACTTCTGCTTAATGTCATGGAGTCCATCAATCGTGGTTGCTGACTTCAAGTAGGTAACGTTCCAGCCCACTTCGGTGAGCTCCTTAGCAAAATGCCGAGCACTCGAAAGAATGAAGAGAAGTCTCTGCTTATGCCAGTTGCGCGCAGTCACCATACGTTGACTTTCAACGAGCACAATGTGATCAGTTGCCTTATCCGCAATCTTCATGGCGCCGGCAGCTACATTTAGCTGATCAAACGGGACATAGATGATGCGTTCCATCAGCTGCGCCTACATCGCTGCGAACAATACTTTACGGACTCCCAGTCGCGGCTCCACTTTTTGCGCCACTCAAACAGCAGGCCACACGTGGCGCAAACTTTTGGTGCAAATCCCTCTTTAGTCTTGGCTACTCGCACGGTAAAACTTTAACTGCAAACGACAAACTACGCAGAATTCCCCACTCCCACACAGGAAATCCCGTTGCAGCCTGACTTACCCGCATGAACCCACGAACTACGAAATTACGGTTTCTTGTGACGGCCGGGACCTTGAGTTGTTGCTGCTTTTCCCGTTGGTGACAAACTTTGCATGATTAACCCAACAGCCACCAAGCCAAGCCCAATGGCTCCGTTCTGTGTTAACTCTTGATTCAGCGCAACAACACCGAGCACTGCAGCCACTACTGGATCAGTCAACATCATTGTGGCTGCTACTCCTGGCGCGATTCCATGCAAACCGAGAATTTGCATCGCATTAGCTAGTCCCATAGTCACAACGCCAAGGTAAAGTGCAACTGCAATTGATTGAGAATTCCACTGGACCTGAATCAAGTCGCTGCGCACGATAAAGAACAGTCCGAACGAACCAATCAGATAAGCCATTCCAGGTAATTGCATGGGGTGGCCCCCTGCCCGAATTTCAACTTTCGCAGCGGTGAGATACCCGCCAATCCCAGTGCCTGCCGCTACTGCGAATAGCAACCCCTGGGAGTCCTGAGTTTGGAGCTCGCCCAAAGAAGCAACAGCCAAACCTGAAATTCCAATTGCTGTGGCGACGAACCAAATGGGACGCAATCGTTCCCGCAATACAATCCAGCCCACAATGCCCGCAGACACAGGAATACATCCCACAGTCACAAGTGCAGCTGTTGCAACTCCCGCACGTTCTACAGCTGCAAAGAAGAACGCCTGATACATGGCTGATGTCAGCGCCATGACCCACACGCCAGGACGAATCAACAAACGTGCCAGTTGCCTGAACTTTCCACCAAAGAATGGAGCCAGAATAAGCAACGAAAGTGCACCTAGTACCAACCGCACAAACCCTATGACAGGTGCGGTGCTGTTGAAAGAGTAGAGTGCGGCGGCTGTACCAGCAGTTCCTGCAAGTCCATTTCCAAAAAGTGACAGAACTACTGAGCGACCAGCATGATGCGATCCATCTTTGGCGCCCTCAGCCATGACGCATCATGACTTTCTGTATCGGGCTCATTTTTCCATGCTATTGCAGACTGCCGTAAGTCAACACAAATAAATCATTGACATCTTCATAGGTACTTGCAACCATGATGCATGAAGTTTTTACGTTCCCGCTCATTAGGCGCCATTCTGCTCATTGCAGCACCCATCATTGCGTTCAGCCCGCTTGTTCTGGCCCTCATTATGCTGCCATTTTGCCCAGGCGGTTCGAGCGGCGCTAACGAGGGCAACTGTGGAGCCGCTGCGCTCCCCTGGTTTCTGATTGTTTCAGTACCATTCGGAATTTTGATGGCACTGGTCGGACTCATCGCACTAGTCGTACGTGCGGTAAGAAAATCAGGCAACGAACCAACTTCCCAAGAACCCACTGAATATCCACTCATCTAGCTCGTTACTCATCTGTTACCCCTAGAATTCAAAAAAGAGACTGGAAGGTAACCATGTCAACTGAGTCATCGAATGTTCTTTACCGCAATCTTCGCAAGCCCTACACCACGATCGCACGCGGAAGTGGCGTGACTTTATGGGACAACAACGGCAGAGAATATTTGGATGCGGTCGGTGGCGTTGCTGTCAATGTGATCGGACATGGCGTACCTGAAATAACAGATGCCATCGCGCAAGCAGGAGCAACAACAACCTTTTCGTATGCGGCCGTGTTCACAAATCCATGGCAGGAACAACTGGCAGCGAACATCGCCAGTATCTCGCCAATTGCGGATTCAAAAGTATTTTTCACTTCGGGTGGGTCTGAAGCAAACGAATCAGCGATCAAACTCGCCCGCCAATATCATATTGAACGCGGGCAATCCCAACGCTGGAAAGTTATCAGCCGCTGGCAAAGCTACCACGGTAATACTTTGGGCACACTTGCAATTTCTGGTCGACCAAGTTGGCGAATCCCCTACGACCCCTACTTGGTTGCTTCGCCGCACATTGTTCCGCCATATTGCTATCGTTGCCCATTTGAAAAGACTTACCCTTCATGCGGTGTGGAGTGTGCTGACGATTTAGAGCGCACCATTTTGCAGGAAGGTCCCGATACAATTTCGGCTTTCATTGCGGAACCAGTCGTGGGTACCTCACTCGCAGGTGTCGTGCCAGTGCCCGAGTACTACGCGCGTATTAGGGAAATCTGCGATAAATACGGAATCCTGTTTATCGCTGACGAGGTGCTCACCGGATATGGACGAACTGGTAAAGCATTTTCCATTGATCATTGGGGAATCATTCCTGACATCATCACAGTCGGCAAAGGTGTCGGCTCTGGCTACACACCAATTGCTGCGTGCATTGCAGATCCAAAAATTGTCGATGTATTGCGCCAAGGTTCGGGGCGCTTCCTTCATGGGTTTACATATGGTGGCATGTCATTAGCGTGCTTTATTGGTGTGCAGGTTTTTGACTACATCGCAAAGCATGACCTCTTTACTCAGAGCGCAGAACAAGGCGCCTACCTGCATGAGCAACTCAATGCAATGGCTGCCTCGCGCCCTGCAATTGGCAATGTCCGTGGCTTGGGATTATTTGCCGGCGTAGAACTTGTTGCTGACCGTGACACAAAAATGCCTTTTGATAAGTCATTGGCTGTGACAGATCGCATTGTTGCCGTTGCAGAAAGTAAGGGTCTCCTGCTACGTGAAGGTTCACCTGATGCCAATTACGGTAAAGGCGGCGACCAAATTCAGATCAGTCCACCGTATGTGATTACTCGTGACGAAATAGATCGACTCGTGGATCTTCTAGGCCAAAGCATTGACGAGGTAGTGGGCTAACTAATGACACCCACGCCTTGGCTGGGCATCATTGCCGATGACTTTACTGGTGCCGTCGACGTGGCCACCGGAATCACGGACGCTGGGCAGCACGCAGTGATTGTTACTTCACAGCAAGATTTGACGAGCATTCAAGCCGCTGTCATCGTGCTTGCACTCAAAACCCGAAGTATCGATTCGACGCGGGCAGTGAGTGTGAGTCTCGAAGCTGCACAACAACTTCTTGACGCTGGTGTCAATCAGATTTATTTCAAGTACTGTTCAACGTTTGACTCAACTGCGCACGGAAACATTGGACCCGTCGCTGATGCATTGACAGATCTGCTTAACGCGCAGCACGTTATATTCAACCCGGCATTTCCGGATAACGGCCGGGTGGTACGTGATGGAAATCTTTATGTGAACGATGTGTTGCTTGCAGACTCACACATGCGCGATCATCCACTTAATCCCATGACTCAGTCACATCTTCCAACTTTGCTCGACCAGCAATCACAACATAAGAGTGCCCTAGTGTCACTTATCGATATCAGGTCCGGACTCATTTCCTCGGTTATACAGAGCGCTGAAACTTCCGGCCCTCAATACTTTGTGACAGATAGCGTCACGCAGGCAGACCTCGCTCTCGTGGCTGCCGAGTGCTCCGAGCATCGCCTCGTCACTGGTGGATCTGCATTAGCTGTTGCCATAGCAACTCGCCGGAAGCCACATGAGTCGCACATGCCATCATGGTCCGGCACTGGACCATTGGCCATCATCGTTGGGAGTACATCTGCGGTCACACAACGCCAAGTGGAACACTTTCGTACCAGTAATCCAGAAAATGTCTACTGCCTAGCGTGGGATGGACCAAGCAGAACTGTCACTGACGCCCTCACGTGGCTCGCCGCTACTGACCCGGGCAAGCCTGTTCTATTTTCCAGCTATCGCTCGTCTCACGATGTAGTTGAACTTCAATCCAGATTTGGAACACAAGGTTCAGCACACATGGTTGAGGAAGCCAACGTTGCACTTGCCCAAGAACTTGTGCGTCAGGGAATCACCCGCTTAATGGTGGCAGGTGGTGAAACGTCAGGGGCTGTTGTTACTGGTTTAGGAGTTACACGACTTGAGATTGCCCAGCAAATTAGTCCGGGCTTAGCCTGGGCCATCACTGACACTGGTATTGGGCTCGCATTAAAAAGCGGAAACTTTGGCTCAGATGACTTATTTACACTTCAAAGTGAAATGTAGTGTGGTGCAGCACGCACACAATCTGATTTGCCAGCTACAGCACAGCTACTTGCATGAGTTGCTTGAATCCGTCTTCTCCATCACCAGTCAAAGAAATTCGAGAGTCATCACTGGTAATGCGACCCCATAGATACAAGTCCATGGCCACGGCATCGCCCGAAATCACAAGTCGCGCTTGCGGATCAACGTCGTCGGCTTGCACCACTGCTGCCAGTTCACTTGTAAATGTCAGAGTCCAGAATTTTGTTCCAGCAGAAGTTTGAGCTGCTACTGCCACGATTCCGAAGTCCACATTTGGTGCACCGCTCCACGATCCAAGCAACGGTAAGAAGTCCAAGACTTCATCGACACCATCGAGTGCAAGCGACTCATCAATTTCACACGCAAGACCGCGTGCTATCTGCGCATCACAACGATGTATAACGGTTTCATGGGCCATGCGCCTAAACCAAAAATCCACTGAGAAATCACTGTGGTGCCAAGACCACGTCTTGCGTTCTTCACGAGCCAGATCCAGAGCCGCAATGATTGCCTCAAATCCGGCTGCAAGTAGTTCAATTGGCTGATCAATGCCGTCAACCGAAGCCAGATGCTCCTCGTTGTGCGGACGCTCACCGTTTTCAACGACAAAAGCTTGATGCAAATACACCATGCCCATATGCACAGCCAAGTCATTCGTATCCCACTCCGGACATGAGGGAACAGGGACAACTAGTCCAGCAAGTGCCTGCATCATCAATGCATAATCACGCTTGATATGGTCGACATACTCATGGCGCGTGAGTTCAGTTCCCGCTACAGATCGCATAACAATGAGTCTATTGAGTTCGGATGCAAAAGCCGGGCGTCCAAATTATCAGACTTCTGAGGCAGACCATGCCTGAATATCATTGAGGATATTTACCCAGCCTTTGTAATCCACTGTTTGTGGCGAAGCTCCGACAATCGTGGTCCCAATATTTTTGCGGAACTCCGGGAACATTCGCTCAACATCGCCAAACGTATCGGTATAGGTACGAATGGTAAACAAAATGTCACCCGTATGTGGAAGTTTGCGAAGCGTCTGACGCTCACGCCTGAAAAATAGAGTGTCAGAAATGTTGTCGGGACTCACAGCAATCGCATCCGGGTCACGAACGGCAACTGGCTGATGCAAATCGTGGCTATCCATCACAGTCCAGTTGACGCGAAAAATCGGCCGTTCAACTGTCAACTTATCGAAAATGTTTTGTGTCGCCACGCCAATCGCTTCTTCGTAGTGCGGAACTGGGCCATGAATTCCCAGTAAGTTTTTTCCGATCTTGTCACGCACATCCCAGCGACTAGGGAAACAGACACTGGCTGCAGACAGTACCCAGTCCTGACCAACTTGAGTCATCAGACACAAGTCCTCTTGAACAAGCATCGAAGCTGCGAGTAACGGATGCATTGATGGATCGACGGTAAGTCCATTGGGCCATTTGTCGGGAAAGATTCGCACCAAATGTTCGATGAGCATGTCGAGAACTTCTCGCGAACCGGCATCGCCCATTGGCATGTGCAGGAAGACCTCGTCTTGTTTTGTTGCAAAGAGTTGATGCTTCAACGCAATCTCTGTGTCGTACTGGCTACTGATTTCAATCCACGTATCCAGATCAAGTTTTCGCGCGCCGATATGAACCCGATCGGGTTTGCCGTCAATGGGCATGTACACCATGTCAGTGATTCCTCAGGATTAGCTATTCAGGCAGTAACCGGTAAGCACGGCGAGCATTGTCGTTGGCCATCCAATTGAGATACTTCACAGCATCGTCATAACCAAGACCATCAGATTGCACCCATCGGTTCAAAATTTCACCCATGGCACGACGCCATACCAAAGTTCCCACGTAATACAACTCAGGCAAACCAAATGCATCGGACGAGAACAGCACCTTGCTCATCGGAGCCATTTCAACCGAATGCGAAACAATTGTTGGACTAGACAAACCGGTCCAGTGCGCAGAAGCGCCAGTATCTAAATACACATGCGGATATACCTGTGCGAGGTACCCAGCTTCACGAGTGAATGGATAGCAATGCAGCAACATGATCGACGTTCCTGAGTCAACGGTCATTCGTAGGAATTCGGTCATCTGCGTGGGATCGCAGCGGTGCATCACAATATCAGAGTCGCCATATCCCACATGGAATTGAATCGCCATCTTGTAGTCGACGGCTTCCCACAGGATGTGGCGCAGCAACACTGGATGATCCATACGGATTTTTCCACGTTGTTGGTTGCTGCGTAGCCACTCACCTGCCGCGGCTTCAACTTCAGCTGATGTCGGGCGGGCTGGATTAAAATCCAAACCAAACCGATAAGCCATAATCGACTTAAATCCAATTGCATCTTTCGCTGCAGTTGCAAGTGCCCCAGCGTAATCAGCGATAAATGTTTTGGCTGTTGTTCCTGCAGCCATATGTTCGGCCACAGTCTCTAACCGAACAATTTCATAGGCGCGTGAGCCTGGAACAAGTTCCTGCATTTCGCTTGGAAGCAACACATTGCTGCTCTTAAAACCAGAGTCGACGATGAACGTTGAGATACCAGTAGTAGGTACCAGACGACGCGATACCTCGTCTTGACCGAGTTCATATCGGCGATTGAAATAATCATCTGGTGAACAATGCCGCGGCAAGTCGAGCAAATTGGCGCACTCTGCACGCATCATGATTCCAACAGGAGAATCAAAGATTGTCATTCCATTGGGTTCAGGCCAGTCTGACTCTGTGGCCGTAATTTCAAACACGTCCCGCTCGACATTTCCTCTGATCACACCGTGGCAGTGATTATCGGTCAATGGAATAGTTGCGGCAATCTCCTGAAGTGACTGATTCATGCCTGCTACGCTACCCAAAGAAGTCCCACTTTTAAGGCTTTTTGAACTTTAGAGAGCGGCGAATCGAGGTTGCCATGAGCACTGGCGAAATTGTTTTACTCACGTGGAGTGACTATGTGGGATTAATGCGGTGCCGCGGCGTCCCGCTTAATCAAATTGAAAGTCGTATGGACTACGGCCTTGGTTGGGCTGTAGCGGGACAAGCACAAACACCATTTGCAGACCTTGCTCCAAACCCATGGGGTCCGATGCTCGAAGTTCGCCAAGTGCCAGTACCCCACACAAAGACCCGGATTGATATCTGGGACGATGCACCGGCCTACCATTTTTATCTGTGTGATTCAAAAACCAACGACGGTGAAAACTGGGATTGTTGCACCCGAGGGTTTTACAAGAACGCACTGGCACTATTCAAGGAAGAAACTGGTCTTGATTTCTTGGCCGCGTTCGAACATGAATTCATGTTGCTCGGTGATCCACTTCCACCAGCGCAATCATTTACTTTGGAAACAATGCGTAACGTCGCCCAGTTCACATCTGATGTAACAAAAGCGCTGATACAAGCAAATGTGGAACTAGAAACGGTCGAGCCTGAATTCGGAGAACATCAATATGAAATCACCTCGGCACCTGCGATTGGAATTCATGCAGCTGAGCGTGCCATCATCACTCGTGAAGTCATTCGGGAATCCGCTCGTCGGCTTGGTTACCGAGCATCATTCACACCAAAAGTGAAACCTGATGGCGTTGGTAACGGCGCCCATGTGCACTTCAGCTTCCTGGATTCTGCCGGCAAGAATGCAACCTACGACACGTCGCAAATTCACAATGCCAGCGTTGTTGCCCAGCAGTTCATCGCCGGAGTCACCCGCCACATGCCAGCCATTTGCGCCCTGACATCACCAAGCCCCGTTTCGTATTTGCGATTAGGTCCGCATCATTGGGCTTGCGGCTATGCGAGTTTCGGAGTGCAAAATCGCGAAGCCTCAATTCGCATCTGTCCATCACCGTCGCGCGATGCGACTCAGGCTGCCAAAGGTTACAACTTGGAGTTGCGGGCACCAGATGCAACAGCGAGTCCGTACCTGGTACTCGGAGCACTTGTGCTTGCTGGACTTCAAGGAATTCGCGAGCAATTGCCGCTGCCAGCAAGCGTCGATGTTGATCCAGCTGACCTGACCGATGCTCAGCGCGCGCAGCTCGGAATTAATCCGCTGCCAAGTTCACTGGCCGAGGCACTTGACTTGATGGACGCTGACGAAGTTGTGAAATCGTGGATGTCACCGACGATGTATCAATCGTATGTTTCTGTGAAACGTACAGAGATTGAGCTGGCAAAGGACCTCAGCGACGAAGAACTGTGCAAGCGATACGCGGATGTGTATTAATACCCTCTGCGTGTAGCCCCTTGTGAAAGGTGCTGTCAGAATCCGCCGGTGAGCGAAACGCCACCGTCAAGAATGATGGTCTGTCCGGTGATCCATGCCGCATCATCAGAACCAAGAAATGCTACTGCAGCAGCAATATCTTCTGGGCGACCTAGCCGCTTGAGGGCATACTTTTGGGATCGTTCGAGTTCATGCTGTTCATATAGTTTGGCAGCAAACTTCGTCTTTACGACCGCAGGCGCCAACGCATTTACTCGAATGTGCGGGCCAAGCTCCACGGCAAGTTGGCGTGTGAGGTGATTGAGCGCCGCTTTGCTCACGCCGTACATTCCTAAACCAGTTTCCGGTAATAACCCGGCGAGCGATGTGATGTTCACAATGGAGCCACCGCTCGTAGCCATCCAGCGATCGTGCGCCAACTTGGTCCAGGCAATTGTGGCCAGGAGATTTACATCAAGAATCTTGCGCGCAGCAGATTCGTCCACACTGAGAAGGTCACCGAAATGTGGATTTATTCCACAGTTATTCACTAGCACGTCTAGGCGACCAAAATGCGTAATAGCTGCCTGGACTGCCAGTTCCTGATGCTCGGCATCATCACTTGCCCCAGCAACCGCTACCGCACATTCTGGTCCACCTAGTTGCGCGACAGCGTCATTCAGCGCATCTATCTTTCGAGCGGTGATGATAACTCGCGCACCTTCGTCAACGAGTCG
>JBAXRV010000048.1:0-13637 GCA_037131045.1 Actinomycetes bacterium | reverse complement strand
GTGGAGCGGCTGGAAACTCTCGGTGTCACAGTCGTTGGGTACCAAACGAGCAGTTTTCCTGGCTTCTATCGTGCAGATTCCGGATACGCGGTTCCGTGGCGAGTTAACACGGTGCAGGAGGCTGCCGCAATAAGTGCCGCTCGTGATGCAATCAAAGCTCCTGGGGCGGTCATTCTGGCTCAGTCCGTTGCAATCGCAGATGAACTCGATGCGCAATTGCACGATGACACATTAGCCTCGGGTCTTGCAGCTGCTGATGCTGCGCAGATTCACGGTAAAGACGTGACTCCATTCTTACTGGAGTGGTTCCATACTCAGACGAACAACCAGTCACTTGAAGTAAATGTGACGCTGATAAATGCTAACGCGCTACTTGCGGCGCAGGTGGCAGTGGCAGCGGGGCAAGTCACGCTATGACATCAATCGTGGTGTTTGGAGATGTCAACGTTGACGTCGTGAGCCGTTTGGCTGGAGAGATTAACGTGGAGTCTGATGCGAATGTCACGACTCGGATTGCAATTGGCGGTTCTCCATGCAACATGGCGGCTTGGATAGCACATGCTGGCCATCAGGTTTCGCTGCTGTCTGCTGTCGCGGACGATGATCTGGGTGTATGGATTAGAAACAAACTCAATCACGCAGGCATCGCAACCACACATGTGCAAACTGTTGCAGGTGATCACACAGGCACCTGCGTCATCATGGTCGACGCGCACGGCAAGCGCACAATGTTTCCTGATTTTGGTGCCAATTTACGCATCGCCATAACACAGCCGTTTGTGGAGCGCATCAAACAAGCCGATGTTCTTGTGTTGAGTGCGTACACATTCCTTCGTCCCGAAACCGCACAGCAGGCAAAGGATGCGGTTGCACTCGCTCGTGGAAGCGGCACATGCGTAGTGATTGACGCTGCATCAAGTGCGCCAATTCTTGCCACAGGGCCTGCGTTGGTTCGGGAATTTCTTGAATCTGCTGACATTCTCTTTGCAAACGATGACGAAGTGGCTGCGCTGACAAGCGATGGTGCAACAGATTGGTTGGGAACTCGTAGCAACTTGATCATCAAACATGGTCCTGGTGGCGCCTCGTGGTGGAGTCGCGGACTTTTGGTTGCGCAAGTACCAGCACCGGCTGTGACTGTTGTGGATACGACAGGCGCAGGTGACGCATTGTGCGCAGGCGTGGTCGGTGCACTGAGCTCTGAAGGCTCATGGTTCGATATACCTGTAGAACTAAAATACAACGCTCTTCGGTTGGCTGTCGATCTTGCCTCGCGATGCTGCATTCAATTAGGAGCATGGCCGCGATGAGTCACTTAATAATTGCTCGACACGCCTTAGCTGAACCATCTGGACATGTCGATCGCGAGCGGGAGTTGACGCAAACAGGTCATGAACAGGCTGCTGCGCTTGGTGCCTGGCTTCGCGAGCAGAAACTCAAGGTTGATTACGCCATTGTGAGCGATGCACTCAGAACTCAGCAGACGTTTTCTGACCTTCAAATACAGTGTGAGGTACTGACCACAGATCAGGCCTACAACGCTTCAGCTGGAGCTCTAGCGGCATTGGTGCGTTCTGCGCCTGCCAATGCGCGTTGTGTTCTCTTGATTGGACACAATCCAGGGGTATTTGATCTTGCTGCTGGATACGGCTATTTCGGGGGAATGACTCCAGCCAGCGCGGCCGTATGTGAATTAGCTGGCATGCCGGCGCAATTTGGCAGCCTTCACGCAACTGTGACGTTGTCTTTTCAACCAGCAGCCTGAGGTCAGCAGCCTGAGAACTGGTCTTCTCTTTGCTCAATTAACGGTGGTGCTTCGAACGACGCTTTGCGACGTCACATTCATTGATGTCTGTTGACGCAGATACTCTCGAGTTATGTCCAATTCCGCGAGCTTCGCAAAGCCAGGGGTGATGTCGCATCGGGTCATGTACAGCGGTGTCGACGGCCCACTTACTTATTCGAGCGACTTTGTTGTGGTTGATGTGGAGACCTCCGGATTTAACTCTGCCTCTGGTGCGCGCATTCTAGAAATTGCGGCGGTGCGTACTTCCGGTGATGGGAAAGTGCTGGAAAGTTTTCACACATTAGTGAACCCACTCGATGGCGTTGTGGGTGCTCAATTTATTCACGGAATTTCTGTAGGCATGCTTCGCGATGCACCAACGTTTTCGCAAATTTGGCCGGCGTTAGAAAGCATGTTGAGTGACGCGATTTTCGTTGCCCACAATGCCAGATTCGATGCATCGTTTCTTGATGCAGAGACACAACGTATAGGTGTGGATATGGCGATTATGCCAGGGTTGTGCACCTATTGGCTTGGTCGTTATGCCATGCCACATCTTGATCGTCACAAATTAGAGACCATTGCAGCCGAGCTGGGCTTAGTCAACACAGATGAGCATTCCGCATACGCTGATGCGCTGGTGGTGGTGGAAGCACTGCCTCATTTATTACACAATGTTGAACTGCGGCATTACACAGAACGCACTCCAGCGCTACAACGAGTGAGCACGCCAAGTAAGACGCGTTAATTATTCGATGACAACCGCTCCGTTATTTGTCTGAAATGTAACCGATTGGATACCAGGTTCGTCGTCTTCGACCCACGTCAAATTCACCGCATCCACAAAGCTTTCGCCTGATTCGCCGAGGTATTTAACGACCTTGTCTCTATTTCCACAAATTGATATTTCACTAATTTTGATTGGTGAAGTGAATCCCACGGAAGGGTGCTGATTCAGGTCATCCCAAGAAATAAAGTAAGGCAATTGTGGATCTTCCATCAGATCAAGCAGTCCGATTTGTTGCCACACCACGTCTGTTCCATCTGGACGTACTCGATGTCCTGGTACAGCAGCTCGACCCAGCCGACCTTCGAGTGTTTCTAAGTCAGAGACTTGTACAACCCAGCCCATCCAGCCGCCACCTGCATCTGCGCGCTGACGCACAGCGCGACCGAAGACCGCTGTCTCGGCTGCAGGGTGGTCCAACGGACTGACAACTTCGATGTAGGTGCCACCGGAAAGGGGGAGAATAAAGTTTTGCGTGCCGAACCGCGGGTGTTTACCACCATCGATGAATGCTGCGCCGAGCAGCTGCCCGAGTCTTTGTACTGTGACTACCAACTCGTTGGCTTTCACTGCGTATGAGACGTGGTCAAGTTGCATGAGAAAAACTCTGACACAGCGCACCCCCGGCGAGCGCACCGGGGTAGCCCTTTTGAGACGACACGCACAGAGCGTGTCTTACCCACCATCACGCGAAATATTGTCTAGATTCTAAGCAACACCCAGAGTGACGTCGGAGGGGAAGCCGCCGGATCTCTGGGTGTCTTTTTGTCCCTGCGAGTGTGCCGCTGTGCTGAGCTACCTCGTGCACAACCTGCTCCTGTCCACCGGGCAATACCAGATGTACCTGAAGTTCTAGGTGAGCCCGACGCTTGCAGGCATGAACATACACTCACCTCGCCAACTCATTGCAGCAATTCCACATCTGTTGGGATTCCATCCGACCGACAGTCTGGTCGCTGTTGTGTTCGACGACGACAACATCGAGTCGATCGTCAGACTCGACTGGAACAGCATTGTTGTTGAAGACTTTGCGCAAACTAATGCAAGCATCCGCAAATTGAATCGAGCGGCAGTCGTACTTGTCGCCTATAGCGAAGAAGCTGACGTGCAAGAACAATTCGAGCAGGCACTTAGTCGACTCGAAGAGTGTGCGCTGCTGGATTCACTTCATGTGGCGAGTGGACGATGGCGATCTACCCTGTGCAGTGATGCACAATGTTGTCCCGCTTTGGGTAACGCTCTTGACGAAGATGTAGATGAAGTCAGTGTGGACTTTGTATTTGCTGGTAGTGCACCATTTTCGAGTAGGGAATCACTCGAACAAAGCATCAAGTCTCGCGAACTCACGCTTGCGGAACGGCAAAAAAGGGATGATGCATTTGCCAGCAGGGGAACCCGCGACGAACTCGATGATGGCCCCAAGATCGTGAGTTGGCTAGATCGAGTGCTGACATCAGGTTCGCCTCTGTCGTGGCCAGAAGTCAACACAATCTGCCACTATCTCAGTGACTTCCATTTTCGCGACGCTGTATTACGAGCCCTTTATGACAATCCCCAGCGACGCCTACCTGTGCGCTCGAACTTGATGGACCTCGTAGCACGCGTCCCTGAAGAGTTCGTGCCTGTGGTAGCGACCTTGCTAGCTGGCTGCGCGTGGCTCGATGGAAACGGTGCAATCACGCGGATGGCGATCGATCGCGCGTTGGAAGCTGACGCCGACTACAGCCTGGCTCGGCTTCTTGATCGAGCCTTGACTTATGGTGTGCCGCCTCGAGTTTGGTCCGAATCACTTGCGGCAGTGTCCATGAATGACTGTCTGGCAGGCGCGGCATAACTCGAATGTCCACAGCCTGTTTATTTCGGGGCAGTCGAGGGAAACACAGGTCCACTATGAATAGGAATTGCTACACACGCAGGCACACACTGGGTCGGCTACGTTGGATGCGCATCGTCGGATGCACAGTGAACCGCACACGACGACTGGCAACTTTTGCGGTTGTCGTATCTTTCCTGAGTGTGGCCATGACAGGCCCAGCTGCTCAAGCCTTGACTGCGCGAACGACATATCACGTATTCGCTTCGGTTAAGTCAGATGCAAGTGTGACAGGTGATGGCGAACACGATGCTTACGTCGGCACGGGAGGGCTTCTCCTTCCACGATCGTTCACGGGTGGGGGTGGCACACGTAAACGCGTCGCGGGTTGTTTAAGTTGTACCTGGCGTTACACGGTGTACTGTGCGCAAGATTCAGATTCCATGTGTGCACACGCGGTCACCACATGTCCGTCGGGACAAGTGCGCTATCGAGTGTGGTTTGGTACAGATGCCGATTGGCTTAAAGTCGTCGGTTCGGTGTGCTGGGGTTGGAAACGTCCTGTGACTCGAGTGGACATTGACGAAAAAATTTCGCAAGTGGCTTTGCGCACTCTTCCGCCGATTGTCCTGGGCAGCGAGCCGCCGAAAGGCACATTGACGAGCGTGCCCGTGAACTTCCATACGGGGCAACCCTCGAGGTTCACACCGCAACCCATGAAACTGGCAGGATATACCGTCAAGATAGTGGCAATCGGCAGATGGCGATGGAGTTGGGGCGATGCATCATCCCAATGGACATCCAGTCCAGGGGACGTATACCCGCACATGCTGGTTGCACATCGTTACCGAAAGCCAGGCAAATATCTGGTGAACGTCAAGGCCACTTGGTCGGCCACGTATACGGTCGCGGGAATCGGAACCTTCGAGGTCCTAGGAGATCCTGTGACCCAAGACGACTCATTAGAGGTTTATGTGGCCTCCTCACGCGCCTTGTTGACCAACTGGAAGTAGAAAGGCGCCCTCAAGAGGACGCCTTGGCGCGACTGTCACCACCGGGGGATAGACTGACAGAGCATTCTTCGGAATTGTCGCCCAAGTTGAGCTTTGTGCTTGACAAGGGCTCTTGTTATTGGCGTACCACCAAGTGAAGAGGGACTCGTGCCTAGTACTGCAAAGAATTCCGCAAAGGCCCAACCAAAGAAGGCTGCAACCAAAACAGCCAGCCCTAAAAAATCAGTTCCGAGCGGCCAGGCAAAACCGGCAGCGAAAAAAGCTGCACCTGCGAAAAAAGCTGCACCTGCGAAAAAAGCAGTGACCACACAGAAGTCAATAGCGGCGAAAAAGCCGGCAGGAAAAATTGTCCCGGCGAAAAAGCCGGCAGGAAAAATTGCGGCAACAGCAAAAAAGGTAGCGCCCGTTAAGTCCAAGAGCGCAACGGATAAAAAGTCTGCAACCCCACCCACAAAGAAATCTGCTGCGACAAAGTCAAAGTCGGTTGTCGAAAAATCAGTTGGTAAGTCGCTCAAGTCCATCAAAGTTAATGGCATTGAAGTGGACTTGGTTATCGATGAAGAAATTGAAATTGAGATTGAAGATGTCGAGATCGACATTGAGGCGGCTGCTGTACTTGAAGTTGAACTCGAAGTTGAACTGGCCGATGACTTAGCTGATGCGGAAGAAGAAACAGCGACACCAACTGTAGATAGTGACCATCTTGTTATATCGGATGTTGATGACACAGATGAGCCTGTTCAACAAGTCATGTCTGCGGGTGCAACTGCTGATCCTGTTAAGGATTACCTGAAGCAAATTGGAAAGGTGCCACTACTTAACGCTGAGGAAGAAGTAGAACTAGCTAAGAGAATCGAAGCGGGGTTATTCGCGGAGGAGCTTCTTGCTACTCGTGGACCGTTTAAGGATCGGCGCCAAGGTGACTACGAGTGGCTTGCAGAAGACGGACAACGTGCCAAGAATCATCTACTCGAGGCGAACCTTAGACTCGTTGTGTCGTTGGCCAAACGCTACACCGGTCGCGGAATGCTCTTCCTAGATCTGATCCAAGAAGGAAACCTTGGTCTGATCCGCGCGGTAGAGAAATTTGATTACACAAAGGGATATAAGTTTTCCACTTACGCCACCTGGTGGATTCGTCAGGCAATTACTCGAGCGATGGCCGACCAGGCACGAACTATTCGTATTCCGGTACACATGGTCGAAGTGATCAACAAGCTTGCCCGGGTACAGCGTCAAATGCTTCAGGATTTAGGACGAGAACCTACCCCAGAGGAATTAGCTCGCGAACTCGACATGACGCCAGAAAAAGTTGTTGAAGTTCAAAAGTATGGACGTGAACCAATTTCGTTACACACTCCACTAGGCGAAGATGGTGATAGTGAGTTCGGAGATCTAATTGAGGACTCTGAAGCCATCGTGCCAGCTGATGCAGTGTCGTTCACATTGCTTCAGGAGCAACTTGATTCGGTGCTCGACACGTTGTCAGATCGTGAGTCAGGCGTTGTGAAGATGCGCTTTGGCTTAACGGATGGTCAACCAAAGACACTTGATGAAATTGGAAAAGTTTACGGAGTCACGCGCGAACGTATCCGACAGATTGAAAGTAAGACGATGTCAAAGCTTCGTCACCCATCTCGTTCCCAGGTACTTCGCGACTACTTAGATTAAAGGTGTGTCGCAACGTCGCGACACGTCTGAGGTTTGTCACTGTTAACGAGTATCGATTACTTTGTCGAGGTGGATGTCATGAATATGAGATTGCTGCTAGGTACGGCGGTGATTGCGCTGGGCTTAAGTAGTTGTGGTGGATCATCGTTGGACCAGTCCGGTCAGAATCCGCAACCAGGTGTGTCATCATCGCCGTCGACGCCGCCTATTTGGTCCTTCACAGGCCTTCCAGGGCCAGCAAATGCCCAAGAGATGCCTGTTCTTATGGTCAAGATGGAAAACGATCCGGTCGTGCGTCCTCAAACCGGTCTGGATTCTGCAGACCTCGTGTTTGAGGAACTTGTTGAGGGCGGCATGACTCGGTTTGCAACGGTGTTCCAATCCAATATTCCAAAAGCTATTGGTCCCGTGCGAAGTATCAGGCACGTTGATGCCGCATTAGCCGCACCTATCGCTGATGCTTTTGTGTTCTCTGGTGGTGCGCACAAAACCTGGACTTTCGTTAACCAAAAGATGCCGTCGAATGTCAGCATCATTACCGAGGGTGGCATTGGCGTTTCCAGAAACCCAAAGCACGTTGCGCCGCACGATGTCTGGCTAAATCCGAGGAAGCTTTTGGATTCACTTGCCAACGACAATTCGCCGTGCTCCGGATTTTTTGCCACGGCGCAGAACGCTCAAATTGCGCCAATCCCGTCACCGAGTCCGCTGAGTACCGATGCCACTGCTGTGCCTTCGGCAACTCCTACTGTCGATGCATCACCGACTATCATGTCAACGCAACCCGTGGCCATAAGGAGGGTGAGCATTCACTTTAGTTCTTGGGAAAATCCGGTGTGGACGTGGTCAGATGCAAACCTGCAATGGATGCGAGCAGAACATACAACGCCATTTACAACACCCGAGGGAAAGCAGATTGGTTTTACAAATCTGGTCATTATCTTTGTAAAAACAATTAGTGCTGGCTATCACGATCCGATTGGCAACTATGTGCCTCGCTCAGTGCTGACTGGAACTGGGCCAGGATACCTACTCGTTAATGGAACAAGGCAGCCAATTTTTTGGCATAAGGATCATGTGAAAGATCATCTGACGTTAATGGATGTATCGGGGCAGCTAATCACGGCGCCGGAGGGAAATACCTGGGTTTCGTTAGTGCCAGTAGATGGTGGCACAGTGAAATTTACGAAAGCGCCTGCACAGTAGCATCAGGTTCTTCGTTGGTGTTGTCCTGAACTTCAATGGCAACCGAACGTAGGCGAACTTCATGCTCACGGAAATGATGACCGCAGAACTGCAACTCGGAACCACTCTCGAGAAAAACTCGAACCTGTGCTTGTGCCGCACAACGATCACAACGATCGGCAACAGTCAGGGGACTTCGAGTAATTGTTGAGTTCATGGGCACCTTCTCTTCTGTGTTCACACTATTCTCGTAATTCTTTCACGTCACCCACGACATAAACACGCCGTAATGCTTAGTTTCTCCATCGGCGTACTCTGCTCATGGTGCGGTGTGCCGTCCAAAGAAGTGCGTCATAAACCCATAGAGTAAAAGAGTTATGGTCGCAAAAAGCACATCTGCATCCGCAAAAAAAGCCAAGGCTGGATCAGAGTATTTGGCATCGGATCTCTCGGTACTCGAAGGTCTGGATGCAGTGCGCAAGCGTCCTGGAATGTATATCGGGTCTACCGATTCGCGGGGACTTATGCATTGTCTCTGGGAAATTATCGACAATTCTGTAGATGAGGCGCTAGCCGGTCACTGTACACAGATTGATGTGATTGTGCATTCGGATTCTTCTGCGGAAATTCACGACAATGGTCGCGGCATACCTGTGGATGTCGAACCAAAAACCAAACTCACTGGCGTGGAAGTCGTAATGACTAAACTTCACGCGGGTGGAAAATTCGGTGGTGGGTCCTACGGCGCTTCTGGTGGACTACATGGAGTGGG
This sequence comes from Actinomycetes bacterium, assembly GCA_037131045.1. Classification (GTDB taxonomy): domain Bacteria; phylum Actinomycetota; class Actinomycetes; order S36-B12; family UBA5976; genus UBA5976. Next base: position 4,610 of record JBAXRV010000048.1, on the reverse strand, counting down.
CGCGAGCGTTGTTAACGCGTTGTCATCACGTATGGACGTCAATGTAGATCGCGATGGGATAACGCACACGATGTCCTTCCGCCGTGGAACTCCTGGAGTATTTGACGGTAGTGACGAAACTGCAACGTTCTCCAAACAAGGCGGACTTAAAAAGTCAGGTAAGTCGGCAAAGAAAACGTCAACTGGTACGCGTATTCGATTCTGGGCCGACAAACAAATCTTCACACCTGGTGCAAGTTTTGCGCTTGAAGAGATTCACAATCGTGCGCGACAAACCTCGTTCCTGGTACCAGGGCTCAAAATCGTTGTTACAGATAAGCGCCAAAAAGTTGCCACTGTTACCGAGTTCATTCATGCCGGTGGAATTTCTGAATACTGCGAGTTTTTGTCAACCGGCGCTGCAATGCATCCCGTTATTCGACTTACTGGATCAGGCCATTTTCACGAGACAGTGCCTGTACTCGATGACAAAGGACACATGACTGCCCAAGAAGTCGAACGCGACATGGGAGTGGATGTTGCACTGTTATGGAACGAGGGCTATGACGCGTCGGTGCAGTCGTTTGTGAACATTATTGCGACACCAAAAGGTGGTACGCATGTGACAGGGTTTGAAAGAGCGTTGGTAAAAGTTGTTAATGATCAACTCAAATTGAATCGACTCGTTAAGCCTGGTGAAGATTCAGTGACAAAAGAAGATGTGCAGGAAGGACTTACTGCAGTAGTCACTGTGCGGGTTTCAGAACCACAATTTGAAGGTCAGACTAAAGAAATTCTTGGCACACCAGCGGCTACCGCGATTGTGAACAAGATTGTGACAAGAGAGTTGGCGGCCTGGCTTACGAATCCACCGCGTGGATCCAAACCGGCAGCTAAAGCACTTCTCGAGAAGATTGCTAATGCTTCACGTACTCGCATTGCTGCGCGTCATCATCGGGATACCCAGCGACGCAAGACAGCCTTGGAGTCATCTGCACTTCCTGCAAAGTTGAAAGACTGCAGAAGCGAAGACATTTCAAAAACTGAACTGTTTATTGTCGAGGGCGACAGCGCGTTGGGGACAGCCAAGAGTGCTCGAAATAGTGAATTTCAAGCGCTGTTACCTATCCGTGGCAAAATTTTAAATGTTCAAAAGGCGTCCTTAGCCGACATGCTCAAGAACTCCGAGTGTGCGTCTATCATCCAAGTCATTGGTGCAGGATCTGGGCGCACTTTTGATATCAATCAAGCGCGATACGGAAAAGTCATTATCTTGGCCGATGCCGATGTCGATGGAGCGCACATTCGAACGTTATTGCTCACGTTATTCCACAGGTATCTGACTCCGCTGCTTGCAGAAGGTCGCATTTACGCAGCTGTACCTCCTCTTCACCGAATTGAAGTTATCGGTGCCGGCAAAAAGGCCGGGGAAGTGATCTACACCTATAGCGATGGCGAGATGCGCTCAACGCTAGCTGAGCTAACAAAGCAGGGGCGGCGCTGGAAAGAACCGATTCAGCGATACAAAGGTCTTGGCGAGATGGACGCATCGCAGCTGCGTGAGACAACGATGGATGTAGATAAGAGAACGCTGCGCCGAATTACCGTTGCCGATGCTGTTGCAGGCGAGCAGGTATTCGAATTGCTTATGGGTTCGGAAGTGGCGCCACGTAAGGAATTCATCATTGAGGGCGCAGCCGCATTAGATCGATTGCGTATCGACGTCTAAGACTTAGCTGTTCGAGCACGCATAACAGACACGGCTTCTCCTGCAACGCCCCATTCATCTGCGCTTACTTCATAAATCGCGATTCGCACATTGTCTGGCTGGGCGTCCAGGGTCGAGATACATGCCTGTGTGATTTGCTTAATGAGTGCATGCTTTTGATCAACAGTTCGTCCCTCAATCATTGTTACTTGGATGAACGGCATTGTGATGCTCCTAGATTTCTAGTGACTGTTAGATGTCAATTGGGGTCAAGCTACCTGTGTGCACATCGTAGAGTGCACCAGCAACAGTGACGTTCGGCGCAAGAAGTGGATACGTACGTATGCGAGTGACGTCGGTGCGCAACGCTTGCAAGGTGTCTTTCACCGTACGAATTTCGACACTTCGGGTATCAACGCCGTAATCGCGGAGAATCTCTGCATGAATCTCCGGTTCAGTTGCCGAAGCCATTTTGCATTCGGTGTGCGGCATCACAAGTACTCGTTTGACCCCGAGAAGAAAAGTAGCAAGTACCAAGGTGCGCAATACGTCATCAGTAACTCGAGCGCCAGCATTGCGAAGAATCTTCACGTCACCTGGTTCCATGCCAACCGTGGCTAGTGGACTAATACGTGAATCCATACATGTGATGATGGCTAATCCCTTAGCGGCGAACCCTGTGAGGTGTTGATCATCGAATTGCGCCACAAATGCCTGATTGTTGGCAAGGATGTCGCCAAACTCTTCTGATGGGAATTCAGACATAGTGCTATTCTCCGCCTCCGCTTGAGTGTCCAGGAAATACTCCTTGGCTTGGGTCAATAAATGGAACGGCGTTGTTCACTGCAAGTGCTGCTTCACCAAAACCAACACTAATCAGCGCGACTTTTCCAGCAAATGTAGCGATGTCTCCAGCTGCAAAAACGCGTTCGACGTTTGTGCGCATTGCCGAGTCGACAACTATGTGTCGCTTTTCTAAAGTCAAACCCCAATCGGTTATTGGTCCGATGTTTGCGATGAATCCGAGCGCAGCTACCACAGTTTGGCAAGGCAGTTCACGCATGGTGCCATCTTTATGCTTTAGAGTCACTCCAGTGATGTGGTGATCTCCGTGCACTTCGGAAACTTCGCTATTTGTGATCAGTTCAATTCCTTTTGATTTCACCAAATCCACTGTGGCCGCATGCGCGCGAAATGCGTCTCGCCTGTGTACCAAAGTAATTGACCGAGCAATCCCATCCAATGAAACCGCCCAGTCGAATGCGGAATCCCCGCCACCAACGATGACCACATCTTTGTCGCGGTGTTCCTCGAGACGCGGAACGAAATAGACAAGTCCACGACCTTCGAATTCAACGCCCGTTGGAATTTGTCGAGGTGTAAACGAACCGATGCCGCCGGTAATGATGACAACCTTGGCCCGAATATGAGTGCCTTGTTGTGTTGTCACACTGACGTGGTCATCGTGGGGCACAAGTGTTGTGGCCAGTTCACCGAGTAAATACGTGGGATTGAATTGCGCTGCTTGGTCAACCAAACCAGAGACCAAGTCGCGACCTTTGATTGCCGGGAAACCCGCGACATCAAAAATATCCTTCTCTGGATACATCGCCGAAATTTGACCACCAGGCTCTTCAAGTACATCAAGCACCACCACGCTGAAGCCCCGAAAACCTGCGTAGTAAGCGGCATATAAGCCTGCTGGGCCAGCTCCAACAACGAGCACATCACAATCAGTCACGAGACAACGCTAGTGCCGAGAGCATGGCAAGGCGAGCGGGCACACCCCGTCTAGCGGCAATCTACGCACCATTAGGCCAAAATCTCTGGCGCGATGCACACAGCCACAATGGGTTTGGTCAGGCTCACACCAGATCCATCTCGCTTGCCCCGCTTGTCTGACACTTCAACTGGCGCGCCTGAGGATCCGCAGGCATGAATTGGGCCGTTGCCTGCTGTGGCATGCACGAGGGTATTTTCGCCCGATAAGAATTTGTGACATCGCACTCCGCCAGTGCCACGACCTTTGGCAGGAAACTCGCTCAAGGCGGTCACCTTAAGGCTGTGACCTTGTGTGCCTGGTAGTGCTCCTTGGTCGCCAGCGACAGTTGCGACCAAGGCATCTGGTCCATCAGAAACAACAGAGGCTGAAATAACCAGCGCATCTTCATTAAGACGAATTCCCGCAACTCCACCGGCTGGTCGTCCCGTGGCTCGTATTACGTCAAGAGAGAACCGCAGCAATTGCGCATCATCGGTGATCAGTACCACGTCGCCATTGGTGTTTGTGACTTGTGCTGCGCCAACGACGTAGTCGTCCTCATCGAGACGTATGACGCTCCAGTCGCCTGCCGATGCAGGCACATCGTGAACCACGCGTTTAACGGAACCATATGCTGTTGCAAGGAAAAGAGTTGCCTCTGGATTATCAAGCGCCATCAAGCACAAAGCTTTTTCATGTTTGGCTAAGGTCACCAGTTCCTTCAGGGATACGCCTCCAGCAACACTGAGCGCTGCAGTGTCTGCAAGAGCCGGTAGCCCCATCACGGACAAGCGCAGAACTCGTCCAGAGCTCGTGACTACTCCTAAGTCGGCGCGAGCTGTGGTTGACACGATGCTTCGAATAGTGTCGTGGCTCATTCGCTTCTTGCCGAAGACTGCACTCACTGGTCCTGATGTACGGGCCAGAAGTCCGGTAGCTGAAAGTAAAACATGACAAGGATCGTCTTCTAGTTCAAGTGGAACAGATAGAGCAGCGGAGACAATCCCTGATTCACTCTCAAGTTGCGTTCTGCGGTCATCACCAAACGTGGCAGCAGCATCATGCAATTCTTGTGTGACGACTTTTTTGAGCCGCTTGTCGCTGTTCAGAATGTCACTAAGGTCCGCGATAATCAGATTCAACTCGGCTTGTTCTTTTTCC
>JBAXRV010000047.1:0-14353 GCA_037131045.1 Actinomycetes bacterium | reverse complement strand
GGCACAGACCCAATCATTAGCTACCAGTGGTATTCGTGCAAGAAGGCCACCCAAGCCACCGAGAGCGCGGCATTCGCAAAATCGCCTGATTCTCTTGAGGCGTTCCGGCTTACCAAAGCTTCATGTACTGCAATCAGTAGTGCCACTCAAAATACTTTCACTTTAGTTAAAGCACAAAAAGGTAAGTACGTTCGAGTGATGGTAACTGTGCAGAACTCTGGCGCAACAATGCACTACCTGTCGACAGGAACCGCCAAGGTTAAGTAGGACTCAAATCGCACGATCACTTGTGCCGCTCATCAACGTGATGGGCGGCACAAGTTTTTTGCATCGGTAATGCTTGGTTCTCATCGCGAAGTAACTCCCAACGCTGTTCTCAGCAATAAAAGCCTGGGTGCCAAAAGATGACACTGAGAAATCAAGCACTAAGGCAAGTTGTTAATATTCAACAATCTGAACTCGAATCTGATTGTCGTAGTAACCCGCTAGCCTGTAGAACATGGAAACTTTCTTAATCATCTGGACATCCATTGCAATTTGGACCGGATATGCGGCTCAAAATAAGGGTCGATCTTTTGTGCCTTTTTTCTTGATGGGCTTCTTCCTTCCAGTCATAAGTTGGATTGGTGTCGCTTTTATGGCACCAAGCCAGTACGCAATCGAGCGTAAGGCCTTGGCTCATGGTGCCAGAACATGTCCGTTTTGCGCTGAACTCATTCAGTACGGTGCAATCGTTTGCAAACACTGCGGAAGAGATTTACCAGCTTCCTAAAGCCTTAAACGGATCCCGTTTTCTGGAAACGTCGAATCACGCTTGGCGCCAGCATTCCCAAGCCGATGAGAAGTTCGAGAACCCCAAGTACTTTCAATGGTGTCAGCAACGTACTCGACACAATAGGTACAACTTCGTGCACAATACTTTGAGCAGCTTGGTTTGCCTGACTCGTTGCTACCGACTTGCCAACAACTGCAAGCGCGATCAAGAACACACCCTCGACTGAAAAAATCCAACTCAGAGTCTTTAACACACCATTGAAAGACTCGGCAAAGTAGACGTAAAGCACCCCAGTCATCAGACTCAAAAGAAACAATGCCAATACAAGAATTCGGAAATCCGACAACACTTGCTTCACATTTGGACCGCTGCTCTGTGGCTTTAAGTCAATCGGTTTCATTGTGCTTAGTGGATCACGCAAAGCCGAGAACTGTGGATCAACTGCTTCAAGTCCGGTGACCACCATATTTACAATCGGAACTAAGTCGACAGATTGCATACCCTGTGAACCCTGGGAATAGTAGGCAAAGACGGTATCCGTCACGGAATCTAACTGCTGTTCGAAAACCGAATTGTTGAGTACCCCTGTGAAGGCTGCCGCTATCGCTGGACCTTTATCAGTCAACAGAGTGGCCTCTTCACTTCCAGCCTTCTTATTCAACTCACTCACTAAATAAGTACCCGCATCAACTTTAAACGTGTCGCTCTTGAGCAGGCTATGCGTAACTTTGTTGAGCGGATTTCCCACACCTACCGATGCAAAAAGTCCAGCGGCGACCGAGAACAATGTGAAAAAGAGTGTGAAGAAGATCGCTGCTGGTAAAGCTCCGCCTCGCTTAGCTTGAAGAAAACGGGACATGAATACTTCCTAACTACTGACAAGAGTTATTTCTGAAGGCACATCCGTAGATGAGGCAGATTAAGAGTAATGGGGCGTTGAGATTGGAGTATGACACAAAAGTGGCGGGCGGTGTTCAGGAATTCAAATAAACAAGAAGGTGAATTCTTAATTCGAGGCCTGTCATTGCAGGCATCTACGCCTTAGCGCTTGTCGATTCCTCAACAGCCCGATACTTACGCATGGTCGGTAGCGCGCGACCAACTGCGAGCACACTTAACGTGCACAGCACACCACCTGAAATAAATGCCCGACGAAGGCCAAACAGGTCCGCCGAAATACTGGCACGCATTTGTCCGAGCTGTGGCCCGATGGAATAAGACAACAACTCAATTCCTGCAAGACGGCCGCGTAGTTCGTCTGGAATCGTCGTGTTCCAGATGGTGCTTCGGAAAATTGCGCTCACGGTGTCTGCCGCTCCAGCCAGAATCAACCCGAGGAATGCCACATACAGCGAGTGCGTCATGCCCACCAAAGCAATCGCCAGCCCCCACACAGCAGCCGAATAAATAACGGCAAGTCCGTGTCGCTCAACGCGCTTCACCCAGGCGCTTGTGGTCGTAGCCAAAAGCGCGCCGACAGCACTCGCGCTATAAAACAAACCGAGTGCATGCGGCGAGTCAAAATAGTCGGCCAAGAACGGGAAAAGCGCATTCGGGAAAGCAAACACCATCGCCAACGTATCGACTAAATACGTGCCCAACAGATCCTTGCGACTCCACGCATACGAGGCACCTTCAACAATCGACTTCAAGTGCGGAACATCAAAAGTCTGAGTCGGCGGTACATGCGGCAAGGCCAGCAAAAAAATTCCAGAAATCACATACGTGATGACGTCAATGGAATACGCCCAACCAAAACCGAACGCCACAACTATCACGCCACCCAACGACGTACCAATCAGGAAGCCGGCACTGCCGGTCCAACTTTCCAATGCACTAGCCGTTGCTAAATCCTCCCGAGCCACTACCCGCGGAGTCAACGCGGTTAATGACGGACGCTGCAACCCATCAACACACGCCATCAACATAGCAACGATGTAGATGCACCATACGGTCGGATGAGCCAACAATGAGTTAGCCACAAGTGCAGAACTGAGCACAAGGAACGCCACTTCACACAGTAAAACAACTCGTCGCCTGTCATAGCGATCTGCGATCGAGCCCCCGTAGAGTCCAAACACAATGAGCGGGATGATTTCAATGACGCCGAGAAGCCCCACTGCGACATACGAGCCGGTGAGCTCCTTAATCTGAAACGGCGCTGCAACATAAGTGAACATTGCGCCAAAACGGGTAATTAACGAACTAAGCCACAAATTACGAAATGGCCGATTAGTTCGCAGTAACGACACATCTATGCGTAACCACTTAGTCAACGAAGCCATCCCATGAGTCTTGCATAAGCGCCGTTCAATAACTGCACGCCCATCAGTAAATCCCGTAAGGGAAAACCCATTCGTGCCATACTCATCCCATGAGCAACGACATCACCGCAATCGTGCGCGACTACCGAAGTGCAACGCAATTTTTTATCGACTGTGTTGCCCACGTAACCGCAGAGAATATCGACGTGAAACACCCTGAAGAATGGTCGGCACGCCAAGTCATTCATCACATGGCAGATAGTGAAGCGCAAAGTTATGCACGAATCCGTCGACTACTCGCCGAACCAGAAGGCAGCATCATTCAGGGTTACGACGAAGCGGCATGGGCAACATGTGCGACGTTGGGCTACGCCGACCTGCCTTACGAAAACTCACTTGCCGTCTTCATCGCAGTTCGCGCGGCGTCTGCTGATGTGCTGGCTCGCATGACTGAAAGCGACCTTGACCGAATGGGCGTGCACTCTGAATCAGGGCCTTTCGGTGTGCGTAATTGGATCAGCTCTTACACCAATCACCCACGCGACCATGGCAATCAACTATTGCGAGCACTTCGCGCAGAAGCCTAAATTCTGCATTGTAGGCTTGTACGCATGACTGATAAAACTGGCGATCGCAGCACATACTGGCCAGCAATTGAAAAGAAGTACGGCCAACCCATGAGTTACTGGTTTGGCCAAATGGAAGAAATTGCCGAACGTAAATACCCAGAACAAATTGCGTTCTTTAAAGAAAACCATGGCTTCAGTCAGGCACACGCCAACGCTCTTGTGATGTACTGCCGCGGATCGAAAACCACTAAGCGATTCGTCAACCTCAAGGAATACCTTGCACCTTTTGACGCAACGAAACAAAAAACAGTCAAAGCAATCTTCAAGGCGATCAAGACCAAGTACCCCGCAATGGAAGAAGTCATTGCATGGAATCAGCCAATGCTCAAACTTGGTGACGACTACATCTTTGGAGTCAACGTGCTCAAGAACCACATTCTGATTGCACCGCACGATGGGCGACAGATTCTAAAAGATTTCGAATCACGCTTGAAGGACTACGAAGTTCAACTGAAAACTGTGCGCGTACCTGTCGATTGGAAAGTGGACACGAAGCTCCTTCAAGATTTGGCAGCCGCTCGAATCAAAGCTACTAAGGCCTCAGCCAAGAAATAGTTCGCACAGTCACTTGGAGTGCGATGACGACTAGCTAATTCTTAGCGGCGCGAAGCCATTCTTCTTTTCCGCCCACAATTCGACGGGGATCAAATATCGCAACATCCAGCACGTCATCCCCATTACCCGCCATGAGATTTACCAGCATCTTCGCCAGTGCCGGACCCTGCATCGTGCCATGACCATCGAAGCCTGCCAGTACCCACAGCCCATCTTGGATTTCACCCACGTAGGCATGGCCATCACCGCCAGTGGCATCAAAAGCGGCACTCGTTGTCGCACGGATACCAACATCAGAAAACATCGGTGCCCGCACAGCTACCAGTTCAGCGAATTCCTCCATCACCGCGTGCAGACCAGATGGTCCATAGCGCGTGTCCGAGACCGTGACGCACGCACCAACTCCATCGCGTTCAATGATGAGCCCGCTATCCAGATCAATTGTCAAAGGCATTGCTAATCCGGTGGCCACTTCAGTTGTATAGCCACAATGCAGCCACAGCGGTGTGATGTCGAGTTCAACGCCAAACGGCCGAACTAGCTTGGGAGTTGCTAACCCAGCAGCGATAACAACACGTTGTGCAATAAAGACGTCACCGGCATCGATTCGCCATCCCGATGACGTGTGTTCCAGATGTGTTACTGCCGTGTGTTCCCGAATGTCCACACCAAGCGCACGGGCCGCGCGCGCAATTCCATACAGCCCATCCGTTGGATTGAATCGACCATCGTTCGGTGTGTAACTTCCACCAAGTAAATCCACAGGCGAAATCCACGGCGCTACATCGGTTAATGCATCCGCATCGAGTAACGCAACATTCGTAGCACCCTGTGCTCGTTGCACATCGGCTGCCGAATGCAGGTTCGCAAAAATGTCTTCCCGGCCGGTAACTAACAGATATCCATCTTCATAAAACGGACACGGGTAATCAAAGTCTTTTTCGAAATCCCGCCAAAACTTCAAACCACGAATCGCTAGTTCGACTTCAGGGGCCGTGCTGAACTGTTGACGCACTCCGCCAAGTGATCCTTGGGTACAACCACTCGCAAGTTCGTTCGCTTCGAGAACAACAATCGATGCCTCACCTGCAGCAGCCAAAAAATAGGCAGCACTCACACCTGCGATTCCGCCACCGATTACTAACGTGCCCACTTGATGCGTCGATTTAGTCACGCCCACTCCACACCCTCACGCCATTCGCACACTTACAGTTTCGCTAATACGCGTTCGTTAAATTCATCCATCGTGCATGTTGGTTCGCCTGGCTGTGCTAAATCGTAAGTAGCAGGTCCTTCGGCAATTGTGGCAAGGAGTGCTTCGCGCACTTTGTCAGCCACATTGAGCGCAGCTAGATCGGGACACCAGTTCAGTAACTCGATCAGTGCCAACCAAGAACCCGTTGGATTCGAGCGACGACTTCCAGTGCGATGTGGCGAAGACCCGTGAGCAGGTTCGAAAAGTGCAGTCACGCCATGGCCAAACGAGCGATCTGGATTAATCGTCGCAGATCCGCACAACGCAGGTGAGCCTGCACGAGCACACAGCACATCGCTCAAAATGTCGCCAAACAAACCTTCTGTGGCCACGACTCGAGGAAGTTCCTCATACTTAACTAGTTCGTAAGCAGCCCGATCAACATTGACGTTGTCGTACGTCACACCGCGTTGTGTAAAGACTTCTGCAGCCAGCTTTCGCCACATGCGAGAGGTCGCATACACACTTGCCTTATCAACACTCATTGTGCGCAAACCATCGATTGAATAGTCCGCAGCAATATTAAGAACTTCACGCACTTTTTCAGGTTCAAGTTTCACGGTGTCAATTGCGGCAATCACGCCATCACTTTCTTGACGGCTTGATGGGTCGCCGTATGCCCCACCGATAATGTTGCGCACAACAATCACGTCTTCATGGGGAGCTAGGAGTACATTGCGCACACTGACACGTAAATCAAAAATATGACGCAACTTGATGAGACCAGATTCTGGATTGGGGCAATCCTTGGGATCAACACCTGGATGCGTACCTACCGCACCCGAAAGAATCACATCGGCTTGCTGACATGCATCAATCGTTTCTTGTGGAAGTACATCGCCCGTTGCTTTCCAACCCGTTGTGCCATAAGGCCACGGACCAGTGATAACGATGGGTGCCCCGGCTGCTTGCAGTTTACGTAAATATGTAATTGGACCATCGAGAATCTCGCTGCCAATTCCATCGCCGGGCAATAGTGCAATCGTTGTCATAGTAAAAGTCCTCGTGAGTTAGTTGTGACTATTGCTCGGGCTTGAGCTTCACCAAGATGTTGCTCCAAAGTGCGAAGCCACATGGGTGTGATGTCCACTGGTTTGGGATGGTGCGCGTGACCTAAGTCAGCTCCAAAGACAAGCAAGTCATGCGGATACACGTCGAGCAAAGTAAAACTTGAACGGTCCTCTGGACTAAGTAAGTCCGGCAGAATTCCCAACTCTAAATATGCCCCAAGCTTTAACAACGCTTGCGCAGCGTCATCATTCCAATGTAAAAACGGCATCTTGGGATGGTTCACCATGAGCCGACGAACACCACGTCGGTGAGCTTCTTCGAAAAAGATAATTGTCTCAACTGTGCTTAAGTGCCCACTGGCCAATAACAGATCGTGTTCGGCAATCACATCAAGCACTGGCATCCACTCAGGCAGCACTTTCCCATCAGCGATGACATCAACCTGAGCCAGTTCGAATCCGCGATGCACCGATAACTCAGGTGATGCGGCCCCAGCCTTATGAGTTGCGGTTGACACGGTTGGCATCCAGACGACACGGCCACCTAGACGCGCAGCTATTTCGACAGCGTCCGGATTTGCGCCACCGATTGCGCTGTTTAACACCACGCCGCCATAGACACCATCCCCGGCAATGGCAGCACGCTCAACAGTGCTACCTTCGTGCGCTTTCAAAACAACAGTCGAAAAACCTAAGCCACGTTCTGCAGCAACAGTCTGCTCATCATTGCCGTGACGCGGCATCAGGCTTGGCGAGGCATGCACATGTAGATCGACCATGTCAGTGGCCCAATCTGGCGATGGAATCGGTCGCGCTACATTGGCAGCCATTCCAGCACCTCCTGGTCCGGCAAGAGCCGTCGTTGGATTTTGCCAGCAGCGGCATCACGAGGAATCGTAGCAACGCGAGCAATAGCAACAGGTTGCATGAATTTCGGCAAGTCAGCCACAGCTGACAAGATCTGCGTCGATGGAATCTGATCGGCAACGATATAGAGGACAACTTCGTCATCAACAATGGCACTTGCACGTTTCCACAACGCGAAGTCTGAAATCGTTTCGATTGGACTTATCCGATCTTCGACTGTCGGAATTGGGACGTATTCACCTTTCACGCGGATTGATTCCGCACCGCGCTCAATAAAAATCATGTCGCCATTGCTTTCCATCGAACCGATGTCGCCGGTATCAAACCAACCATCAGCATCTCGCGCAGAATTCAGACCGCGTTGAGTCTCGTAACCCGTAAAAAGAATGCCGTCCTGAGTTTCACGAACAAAGACATATCCGGCTTCATTAACTTTCCATTCGATCTGTGGTCGACATTCACCGCCATAGCGGCTCGCGTTATCTGGCATGCCCACGGACGTGGACCACTTCTTGATGTGCGAGATTCCTCCTGCTTCAGTTGAGCCGTAGCCCGATACTGCAGCCGGAATATTAAACATTTGCATGAACTCGCGATTGGCATAAAACATAGTGCGGATTATGTGCCCATGAGAATCTTGGGTCGATGTGGCGCGTTTCAGAATTTCTACCGGTGGTGCATGCAAAATCATGACGGTGATGTTGTGGTCTTTCACAGTAGGCCAGAATCCTGATGCGGAGAACTTTTCCACGCTCAGAACATCGCACCCAGCTAGTACGCCAGTAATTAATCCATAGCCCATCGGATTAATGTGAAACAACGGAAGCGGAGCAAGTACTCGGTCCGCATCCGTAAGTTCTAAAGCTGTGCCCATGTCTCGAGCCAGGTGAATGAAGTAACTATTTGTTTGCGCACAGAATTTCGGCAGTCCCGTCGTTCCCGAAGTATGCATGTACGAAATCACATCGAGTGACTGCGACTCCAGCCCAGGTAAGCCGGCAATCTCGCCTACTGCGGCTTGACGATTGGCTGCAATGTCTGCGCTTCGCCACACAACCGCAGGTTCGAAAACCGCCAACATCTCTTGCAAAAGTTCTTCAGGGTAGGTGGGATTAATCAAGGCAACTGGAGTTCCTGCCAGCAGGCAAGCAAGCCACGACACAACGTATCCCGTAGATGACGCGTCAATCATCGCGACTTTCTGGCCTGGCTTCACACCAGCAGCATGTAATTGACGAGCAACAGTTGCAGCGCATCCGAGTGCTTCGCTTAATTGCAGCGGATCTGTGACCACGCCTATGGTCAATGAATCACGCTTTTTACTTTCTTCAACGAAGCGACTTACTAGTGACGTCATGCAAGACCCTCGTGGTCTGAACTCTTGAGAATTCGTCGCGCAATATAGTTGCGCATAATTTCTTGGGACCCGCCTGCAACTTTCAGTACGCGCAAGTCGTTTGAGATTTCCAGTAGCGGAGATTCGTGATACAGGCCCTCGCCACCAGTCATAGAGAATGCAGTATCAACAGCATCCTCTGCTGCAGAAATCGCCAGACGCTTAGCAAGTGTTGTTGCCAGCGCGATATCTTCACCGCGCTCATGTGCAAGCGCAGCATGGTCACGAGCTAACGAAGCCGACTGAAGTGAAGTCCAGGCATCAGCCATCATCCATTGGATGCCTTGGAAATCAGTCACATGGTCAGAACCTACGATGCGAGTGTTGCCGTAATTGATAGCAAGCTCTAAAGCGCGTCGACCGAGCCCAATAAGTTCTGAGGCATTTCCTAGTCGACTGATGTTAAAGGTACTCAAGAACGTTTCTAATCCACCGCCAACTGGACCAATGCGCGCTGCATCAGGTACCCGCACGTTGTCGAACAACACATCTGCGGTACGAATCAGTCGCAAGCCAATCGGGTCAGTGACTTTAGTCGAAACTCCTGCAAGCGACGTGTCGACTAAGAAACTGGTAATGCCGTCTGCTGTCACGCCGTAAAAGATTGTGACATCACTATCTGCACCTAAGTTCACATGAGTCTTGTGGCCATTCAAGATCCAATCGTCACCATCACGTGTCGCGGTGGCCGCCATGTTCTTGAACGAGGATCCCATGGTGGGTTCGCTAATGGATTCCGAAAACACTTTTTCACCCGAGGCAATGGGTCCAAGCCACTGTGCTTTTTGTTCTTCAGTTCCCCAGTCAACAAGCCACTTCTGGCCCTGTACTGCGATTTGCCCAGACACTAAACCGTGACGACCAACTTCTTCGCTGATGACAACGTATTCAGGTACACCCCAACCTGAGCCACCAAACTCTGTTGGAACAAGCGGACCTAAGTAACCTAAAGTCCCGAGTTCGCGATACACACCGCGGGGAAATTCCAATGCGCGTGATGCGTCAACTAACGCAGTGCGGTGACGTTCGCCTAAGTCACCGAGGGTTTTTGATGTGACTTCAATCCACGCGGCACGATCGGGATTTGCTTTCAACGATGGATACATTGTCGTCAGTCTCCTGTTTGGCTACGAGTGAACGTCCACATTTGGCGTTCTCGTTCTATGTCTAGTGCATCACGCCACGCAACGCTTGGGTTTGCGGTCTCGCGAAGCGTCGCAACGAGTTGTCGAGCGAGTTGCGGGTCCTTGGCCAAGTGTTGCACCATCCCAGTGACTGTTGGTCGCAACTGGTCACTTTCAACGGCGTCCCACACCAAACCGATTTCCTTAGCGCGTGCTCCATCGATTTTTTGGGCGAAGACACCAAGTGCACTCGCCACCGATTGACTGGTTGCCTGAGCAATCAGATTCATGTGGCCACCACCGGGATGAATCCCCAACCGCGCGAAACCTGATGCGATAACCGCGCTGCGATCAGCAACACGAATGTCGCACACCATGGCCAAATTCAGGCCGGCACCTACTGCGGCTCCATTGATCATTGCAACTGTGGGAACTGCGAGATCATGCACCCGAGTGAACGCCTCATAAATTCGACCAAGCCCGGCACGTACAACGTCATCAGATTGCCCACGTAATCCCGAAAGCACGCTGGTGTGCGCACCTGAGCAAAATGCATTACCTTCGCCTGTCACAACAGCGACACCAATTGTCGGATCCGCATCAATCTGGTCACATGCTGCAAGCATCTGCACGACTGATACTTCGTCTAACGAATTCTTGGTCTCGGCTCCTCGCAATGTGATCCATGCGACTCCGTTATCCACTGCGAGGTCAATTGTGGATGCGTTCATTAAAACACCATCGTTTCACTACGTAGTCGACCATCACGCAGGCGATTGATACGCAATGGCTCGATATCAATACTGTGTGATTTCCCATCGCATAGTTCTTCGGCAATTAACTTGCCTATGTAAGGAGCCTGCATCACGCCATGTCCTGAAAAGCCACAGGCATTAATCCAAGTGGGTTCCTCTGGCAATGCGCCCAAGATTGGAAAATGGTCAGGTGTGATTTCGTAGGTACCCGCCCAGGCACCCGATGAATCAAGTGGAGTATCCAAAAGCCATGGGAACCGTTCGCCGCCGGTTTCCATAACGGTCTCCATCCAATCCCAATCCACAGCGGTGTTGTAGCCCGCGGGTTCATCAGCACGTGCTAACCCAAAAAGTAATCGCTCGCCTTCACTACGCAAAAAGAAACCTGTATTCAAATCAATGGTCATCGGATGCGTTGGTGTGCTGCTTGGAGCAGTGGAGTAAATGTTGCGACGGAAATGTTGAACGGGAATATCGAATCCGGCAAGTTGCGCGGTGACATTCGACCAGCCACCTGCGCAGTTCACGATGTAGTCACCCTCATACACAGAATCACCCGCACGAACTGACCAACCATTTTCGGCGCGAGTAATTTCATGCACTTCGGTCTTCATGTGGAAAACAGCACCCAGAGTCTTTGCCATGGAGATGTAGGCATTAGTAGCAAGATACGGATCAACAACACCGTCAGCTGAACCCCATGTGACTCCGCCTAGGCCATCTTGAACAAATGGGGTCTTTACCTGTGCATCTTCAAAACTAATCGATTCAACAGGAACTCCATGAGCTTGCTGAAATTCCACATGACGAAGTTGGGTTTCCCAACCTTGCTCAGGAACTAAGTACATGTAACCCGTAGGTCGGTAGCCAACATCCACACCGTGCAACTTCTCAAAGTCGCGATAGGTCTGAATGCTTTGCCACGAAATCGTGATGTTGAGGTCATCGCTCCATTGCCCACGCACTGAAGCAAACGAGCGTCCGGTACTGCCTTCGGCCGGAGCATCGAATTGTTCAAGTACCGTGACCTGCTGGCCACGCGCGGCTAAGTGATAGGCGCAACTAGCTCCGATGATGCCAGCGCCAATAACAATGACTTGATCTGTTGGTGCCACGACACCTCCTTGGCCCTAGGTCACACTTTGAGGACTCGAAACCGACGTGCACAATAATCGGCTAACGCCATACTACTTAGCCTTGAAACAGCCACGAATTCGGGGAAATCGACGTCGGTCACACAGTGCCAGACACTCGAAGTTCGCCCCTCGTAGCGAAGAACTCACACCTATCGCATAACTTAGGCTCTAGAACACACAGTGTTGTGTGTACATCTCAAGGAGATCATCATGGCAACGAAAAACGGCCGCACCCCATTGTTCCCAGTCAAGGCAACAATGCCCTTGACATTTGCCGCTGGTTCAAGCGAACGAGCTCGCACTGACAAAGCACTAGCCGATATCCGCGCTACCTCTTTTGATATTGCCAACGAGATTAATGGCAAGGAAGTGCGCACTGGCAGCACGTTGCCCGTTGTCACTCCTCACGAACATTCACATCAACTTGGCCAAGTCCACAAGGCCGGACCAAAAGAAACTCAAGCCGCAATCGATTCAGCACTCGAAGCATCAACCTGGTGGAGTCGCGTGCCGTGGGAAGAGCGTGTTGCACCATTCCTGCGCGCAGCTGACATGTTGGAACACGGTCCATGGCGCGAGAAGCTCAATGCAGCCACCATGCTGGAATTGTCCAAGACCACATACCAAGCTGATATCGATGCAGCCTGCGAAACGTTGGACTTTATTCGCTACAACGTTGAGAACATGCTCAAGATGTACGCCGAACAGCCAAGCAGTTTCCCTGGAGCATGGAACAGCGTTGAATACCGTCCCCTCGAAGGCTTCGTCTTCGCAGTGTCGCCATTCAACTTCACCTGCATGAACAATCTGGCATTTGGCCCAGCAGTTCTCGGTAACACTGTTGTATGGAAGCCAGCCGAGAGTGCTTCGCTTGTTGCTCACTTGTCACTACAACTTCTTAAAGAGGCTGGATTGCCAGATGGTGTCATCAACGTGGTTTACGGTCACGGACAAGACATCGGCCCGACTGCGGTTGGACACAAAGATCTTGCTGCTGTGCACTTCACTGGTTCCACTGCAACCTTCCAGAGCCTGTGGAAGCAAGTCGGTAACAACATTGAGAACTACCGCAATTACCCACGCGTTGTTGGTGAAACTGGCGGCAAGGACTTTATTGTCGTTCACGCAAGTGCAAACGTCGATGAAGTAGCTGCAGCATGTATCCGTGGTGCGTATGAGTTCCAGGGACAGAAGTGTTCTGCAGCATCACGCCTTTATGCGCCAAAGTCGATGTGGCCAGCACTTCGCGAACGTTTAATCGAAATGACAAACCAAGTTGTTGTCGGCGATCCCACATTGCCAACAACCTATGTCGGTGCCGTCATCAACGAAAATCAGTTCCGCAAGCATGAAGCAGTTCTCGCAAGTGCCCGCGCCGAAGGCATTGTTGTTGTCGGCGGCAACACTGACGGTTCGAAGGGTTGGTTCGTTGACCCAACAATCTTGGAAGTCTCTGATCCGAATTCGCGCTACATCACCGAAGAGCATTTTGCTCCGATTCTGACGACCTACGTCTACGACGACAATAAGTGGGAAGAAGTTCTTAAGCTTGTTGATTCTGCAACCAGCTACGGTCTGACCGGAGCCGTGTTCGCCCAAGATATGAAGGCAATCCAACAGGCAGATCACGCGTTGCGTTATGCAGCTGGAAACTTCTACGTCAATGACAAGCCAACTGGTTCCGTCGTAGGTCAACAACCATTCGGTGGCGCCCGTGCGTCAGGCACAAACGATAAAGCTGGCTCATTGTGGAGCTCAATTCGTTTCTCGAGCCCACGCACAACGAAGGTCAATCACCTTCCGGTTTCTGACTTTGGTTATCCTCACCTCGACAAGAAGTAATCCATGTCAAAGATCTTTGACAGCCTGCACCACGTCTGCATTGTTGTTCGCGACATCGAGGCTGCCGAGGCTTACTACGAGTCCGTCGGTGTTGGTCCTTGGTTGGACTACCCACCGCTAGTGGACTACGTCGAGCTGGATGTGCCTTCGCATGAAGGTTTTATGACAATGAAGTATCGGTACTGCAACATCAGCAACATGCAGATTCAGTTGTGCCAGCCTGGTGCGGGCAGCCCACAAGCCGAGTTTCTTGAGACTCACGGCGAAGGCGTATTCCACATGGGGTTTGAAGTTCCCGATGCCGATGCCGCTGAAGCCCAAGCAGTGAGCGATGGCGTTGAAGTGTGGATGAGAGGCCGTCGCACAGATGGCTCTGGGTTCACATACTTTAAGACACCGGCAGCAGGCGTCACGCTAGAAATTCGGCAAAGTCAAAAGTAGCCGCATTCGTTGCGGTCGTTAAAAAAGCGAACTATTCCGCTTTTTTCGTGCGGTTGCGCGTGAGGTAAATGTGATCGAGTTGCTTTTCTAATTCTTCGAACATTCCTGCGGTCGTGAGCGACGAACGAATGTGCGCGTTGAGCCCACCTGGTGTTTCATGCTCAACTGGCATTTCATGGAGATGCTCAAATGGAGTGTTCATGGCTTCCGTTGCAAGTCCCTTGTAGAGCGACGTGGAATAAATATGTGCGATGTTTTCAGGAAGGCCAACTTTTGCCGACCAATCAATCACAGTGTTCTGATA
>JBAXRV010000046.1:0-14453 GCA_037131045.1 Actinomycetes bacterium | reverse complement strand
CCGAGGGCCGGACTTGAACCGGCGACACAGCGATTATGAGCCGCTTGCTCTACCAAGCTGAGCTACCCCGGCTTAAAACCGCGAGTAAACGCGGCCTTAGAGCCCCCTGTCAGAATCGAACTGACGACCTCTTCCTTACCAAGGAAGTGCGCTACCACTGTGCCAAGGGGGCCAGTTAAACGCGCTCCAGACGTATGTCGAACCGCATTGCGTGCCCCGTTAGCGTATCGAATATAGCCCTATTGAGCGAAATTGCCGTCGGCCAAATGCCCCGAAACTCGGCCCGATGACACGCAGTGCACCTGGCTCCTGACCTGACGAATCGCACCGAACACCAAATCATGGCAAGTTAAGACCATGACACGGGTGCTCTGGTTTCGGCGCGATCTACGCATTCACGACAACCCTGCGCTGGTGGCTGCCAGCCTCGCTGCGTGGGCAGATGGCGATGGTGTTGTAGTACCTGTCGTTCTGATTGACCCGCACCTGTGGCCCACGTGGGGGGCGCCAAAGCAGGCTTACTTAATCGACTCGCTTCGCAGTCTGGATGAGAGTTTGGGCGGGAACTTGCTCATCAAGCATGGCAGCGCTCGCACTGTGATACCTGAAGTCGCACGGATGTATGGAGCTAGTGGAGTGCACTTTGCAGGTGACTACACCAGCGTTGGGATTGAGCGCGACAATGACATCCGCCAGACCTTAAGTCAAAGTGGAATTGAATGTGAACAAGTTGGCTCGGGCTACGCGGTTGCTCCTGGGCGTGTGACCAAAGATGACGCAACCTCCTACAAGGTGTACACACCTTTCTATAAGACGTGGTTGAAACACGGATGGCGTCAACCAGCAGCGGATCCAGAAAAGTGGCCAACATGGGCAACGCCCGATACGTGCGATGGTTACCCTGATCGACCTGCACTGGACATTGAATTACCACAAGCTGGAGAACAAGCAGCAGCTGAACGTTTCGAATGGTTCCTCAAGAATGCGATTGCAGATTATCACGACAATCGAAATCGTCCTGATGTTGATGGCACGTCACGTTTGAGCATTGCGTTGAAGTGGGGCGAAATACATCCGCGCACTTTGCTTGCTCGACTTGATGACTCAGCGGGTCACGAAACATTCCGTAAAGAAATTGCGTGGCGTGAGTTCTATGCCGATGTGCTCTTTAACCGCCAAGACACAGCCACAGACTATTTCAATCCGCTCTACAAAAAAATGCGTTACGAAACTGGACCAGATGCCGATACAAAGTTTGCTGCGTGGTGTGCCGGCCGTACAGGGTTCCCATTTGTTGATGCCGGTATGCGACAACTCAACCAAGAAGGTTGGATGCACAATCGCGTGCGTATGGTTGTTGCCTCATTCCTAGTTAAAGATCTGCATCTGGAGTGGACATTGGGTGCGAACTATTTCTTCGACAAACTTCTTGACGGTGACGTGGCAAGTAACAGTCACGGCTGGCAATGGACTGCAGGGTGCGGCACTGACGCATCGCCGTACTATCGGGTCTTTAACCCAATTGGTCAGGGAATAAAGTTTGACCCCGATGGTGACTACATTCGCAAATACGTCCCCGAGTTACGACATCTGAGCAACAAAGACATTCATGAGCCATGGACCGTTCTTGGTGGCTTGGATCACGGGTATGTTGCGCCGATTGTGGATCACGCAACCGAGCGACACGAAGCACTTGCTCGACTTGCCGAACTTCCTAAAGGTGTACAAATTGCACCTCCCGAAAAAGATATGTGATACCGAGCCACATAAATGCGGGTCGTTGAGTAACGTAAAACTATGAGCAACGCATCCAGTTCCACATCCGCAACTGCAATCGATGACGGCAAGCCACCAGCTGGTTGGACGCCGATGATTTTCATTGGCCTTGGTGTTGCTCTGATCATCATGGACGCAACCATTGTGAACGTGATTCTGCCGAGCATCATCGGTAACTTAAACATCAACTCAACCGATGCCGAATGGGTAAACGCAGTTTATTCGTTAACGTTCGCATCATTCCTGATTGTCATGGGGCGTTTGGGCGATCGTTTTGGTCGGCGGAAGATTTTCTTCCTCGGCGCAGTCGTTTTTGGAATCAGCAGTATTTTGGCAGCAAGTGCATCAAGTGGCTCACTGCTCATCGCAGCGCGCGCCGTGCAAGGTATCGGTGGCGCCATGATGTCCCCCACAAGTTTGTCGATTGTCAATGCGCTCTATCGCGGTAAAGCTCGCGCAATCGCGTTTGCTTTGTATGGTTCGATCATCGGTGGCATGGCAGCTGTTGGACCACTGATGGGTGGCTGGCTGACTCAAACATTTAGTTGGCACTGGTCGTTTTGGATTAACGTTCCGATTGCAGCGTTGATTGCATTCGGTACGTGGAAGTTTGTTCCTGAATCCAAAGCCGAAGGTGACGTCGGTGCACTGGATTACATCGGGGCAATCCTGAGCAGCGTTGGAATTGCCTGCCTCATTTTTGCCTTGATTGAAGGACGCAACTACGGCTGGTGGAATGCCACAACTGATCGGACTTTCTTAGGTCACCACTGGACCACTGGAAATATTTCTGCAGTTGCCGTGTCATTCATTCTTTCGGCAGCGACGTTGACAATTTTGTATGTATTTGAAACTCGACGCACTCGTCATGGCAAGTCTGCGCTAATCGATTTTGATTTGTTTAAGATCAAGACCTTTGGCTTAGGAAGTTTTGCCGGTCTGATTGTGAGCCTGGGCGAATTCGGAATCTTGTTCTCGTTGCCACTCTTTATGCAAAGCGTTTTAGGTTGGTCAGCACTGGGCGCGGGCGGTTTGCTTGCCAGCCTGGCCATGGGCGCATTTGTGGCAGCGCCTACTGCAGCAGTGTTAGCGAACAAGCGCAACCCGCGCTTTGTTACGCGACTCGGCTTGGCGCTAGAAATTGTCGGAATCTTGGGAATCGGTTTGACCGTGAGCACATCTGTGTCTGGATGGATTCTTGGGCTGTGGTTGTTCATCTACGGAATTGGCGTGGGCTATGCAACGGCGCAACTTACTGGTTTGATCCTTTCGGACATTCCCGTAGAAAAAAGTGGCCAAGCATCAGGAACCCAAAGCACCGCTCGCCAAGTCGGCGCGGCGCTTGGCACCGCAATCTTGGGCACAATTTTGTTTGTCAGTTTGCACAACAACACCGTTGATAACTTGGCTGCACTTAGTTCGCCGCTCGATAGTGCAATCACTAATCAGATTGCAGATGCTGTTGAACATTCAGCCGGCACGGTCATTCCGCACATCGCCAGCTTGCCCTTTGTCTCACCTGATCAAGCAACCAACGTCCAAATGGCCGCGCAGTCAGCATTTTCTGATGCCCTCAAGACAACAGGGTTTGCAGCTGCAGCATTCGTATTACTAGGGCTAATTGCAACAATCGCACTTCCACCAGGTGATGCTCATACCCGAGGTGGGATTAACAGTGCTGACGGTGATAGCGAACCAGCAAAACTGGTCAACGATTTCGAGTAACTAGAGTGTTGGGTTTCGAGAGTCATACTTGAGAAATGACGGATGCCAGCGCACCAGTGCGACCGTCAAGACAATGCATGCGATTCCACCTGAGATAACTGAGAATGCCTCGCCACCAATTCCCGCAACAGCGCCAGCTTCAAAGTCGCCAAGGCGCGGTCCACCAGCGACAACAACGGTGAACAATCCTTGAAGTCGTCCGCGATATTCATCAGGCACCGCAGATTGCAACATTGTTGTGCGATACAAAGCGCTCACATTGTCTGCTGCTCCAGCTAATGCCAAGAAAAATACTCCCAACGCAATGTTGCGCGTTAAACCAAAGGCAGTAATCGCTGCGCCCCACGCAATGATCGACCATGTGATTGCACGGCCTTGTTTGAAGACCCGCGTAAGCGGCGAAGAAAATATCGCTGACAACGCAGCGCCCAGAGCAGGAGCAGCGGTGAGCAGACCGACTCGTGACGCAGTCGTACCAATTGATTCGCCGTACCAATGCACGGCAATAGCTGGGAACAATGCTCGAGGCAAACCAAACACCATCGCAATAATGTCTGCAAAAAATGTCATCTGTAAATTGCGCTTACCCCGAAGGAATGTCAGACCCTCTTTCACACTGGCCAGACCCGGGCGCGACGGTGCACCCTCTTGTGGTGGCAACGATGGCAAAGCCCACATCGCCCACACCATGACTAGGTAGGCAATGACATCCACGAAGTAAGCGGTTGCAACATGGCCTGTGATTCCGATCAATATTCCGCCAAGAAGAGGTCCAGCAGTAAATCCGATATTCCACGACAGCATCGAAAGCGAATTCGCTTGCGGTAACCGTTCCTTCGGCACAATGCGCGGAATGATCGATTGTCGGGCAGGATTACCCACCGCAAAAAATGATGATGCAAACGCAACAAGTACGTACAGCAGCCACACCTGGGTGTTGCCGCGCAGCGCTTGCACAAGCAACATGAAGCTTGCCAATGTCATTCCAACTGCCGAGATTAAACCGATTCGTCGTCGGTCATATGAATCCGACATCGCGCCACCAAAGAGCCCAAGTGCCACAAGCGGGATGAGCTGACACAATCCCACAACACCAACGGCGAAGGACGAATGCGTCAAGGTGTACACCTGAATACCCACTGCGACCGAAGTCATTTGTTGCCCGATGTTGCTGATACTCACAGCAGTAAATAGGCGACGATAAGCAGGCAAATCCCGAAGTGGTGAAATATCCAACAGGAGTTTAGGCACTTACAGACTCTTTCACATTGCGCGAACTCTGGGGACTCTTGGGTCGCATTGCCAGACGATGACAGGCAAACCGGCCCGCGGTAGGCAAGACTAGAGCCATGAACGATAAGCCAGAAGTTTCAGCAATGCGCATCTCATACGAGCTTGATGAGCTCAACGAAGCAGATCTTGCTTCGAATCCACTTGAACAGTTCACGCAGTGGATGAACGATGCAACCGAACATCCTGACATCTTGGAACCAAATGCCATGGTGTTGTCGACCGTAAACCCGCAAGGTGTTCCGTCGTCACGTTCGGTGCTGCTCAAAGGTGTCGATCATCGAGGCTTAACGTTTTACACAAATTACGGATCAACAAAGGCCACACACATTGCGGACAATAATAATGTCAGCGTAGTTTTCCCCTGGTATTCGTTACAC
This sequence comes from Actinomycetes bacterium, assembly GCA_037131045.1. GTDB lineage: Bacteria > Actinomycetota > Actinomycetes > S36-B12 > UBA5976 > UBA5976. The sequence continues at coordinate 9,282 of JBAXRV010000046.1, read as the reverse complement.
CGACAGATCATCGTTCTGGGTACTGCGAGCAAAGTATCGAGAGAAGAATCGCAAGCCTACTTCGACACCCGGCCACACATGTCAAAGTTGGGAGCAATTGTCAGCGCACAATCAACACTCATTGACTCGCGCGACGTGCTGGAAAAACGCATGGCAGAACTCATAGCCGAATTCCCCGAAGACACTCATGTACCACTTCCAGACCAATGGGGCGGATTTCTCATCACAGTGAACACGATGGAGTTTTGGCAAGGACGTCGTTCACGACTTCATGATCGCCTGCGGTTTATTGCTATCGCAGACAGTCACGACATCAGCGAGTCACATGCGTGGCGGGTTCAACGGTTTTCTCCATGATGAACCCGCATCAATAGTGCCCATAAATGCGAAACGGGACCCGCTCACGCAGATCCCGTTTCACTTAAAACGAATTAAACTTCGTCATCAACTTCCGGTGTGATCTTGTCAATTAAACCGGGAAGTGTGTCAGCAATCTTCTGAGCTGCTTCTTCGACGGAAACTCCAGCCTTTTGAGCTAGGTCAACAATCTTTGGTCCAAGCGTTGCTTTGATTTCTTCTGCAGAAATCGCGATGTTGCTTTCGGCTGTGGAAACCCACGAATTAACTTTGTCTTGTAACCCAGACTCTTCAAATTTCGCCTGAAGTGATGCCAAGTCCAAACCGTCAGTGAGGTCTGTCAGTTTGCCCTTAAGTGAATCAATATCGAGTGATTCAACTTGCGCTTTGATGTCATCAAAGAATGACATGGTGTCTCCTAGAGGTAAGCCCCGGACGGCTTTTTCCGTTCGGCGTGTACCTCTATTGTCCTCTAGATAACGCTTTCCTACCAAACTCACACGCAAAGAAACTGTGCTGTCAGGTGAACATTCAGGTGTAGTTGCGTTGCGATAGTCATGCAAAAGTCGTCTCGCTGAGGCACAAAACGCCATTAAAAGAAAACGTGAGTAAAATTAGAGGGTGAGCAACTCAGCCGACATAAAAATCCCCTCAGCGTTATTACCTGTTGACGGGCGTTTTGGTGCCGGCCCATCTAAGGTGCGCGCCGCACAAGTTGACGCCCTCGTTGCTGCTTCGCAAACCTACCTAGGCACGTCACACCGTCAAAAGACAGTCAAGGCGCAAGTCGCTCGAATTAAGGCTGGATTAGGCGATTTGTTCGCCTTGCCAGATGGTTACGAGGTCGTGCTCGGCAATGGTGGCAGCACGGCATTTTGGGACATCGCCACTTTTGGATTAATTCAGGACCGAGCACAGTTCCTTACCTTTGGTGAATTTGGATCTAAATTCGCCAGCAGTGCGAAAGCTGCACCGTTTCTTGGTGAGCATTCGGTCATCACGAGTGAGCCAGGTGATGCCCCCAGCTTTGCTGTAGGTGCAGGGTTCGATGTCTACGCAACTCCTCATAACGAAACCTCCACTGGAGTTGCGGTTAAGCCATACCGTCCCACCGGCATGGATAAAGACGCCTTAGTTCTGATTGATGCAACATCAGCCGCTGGCGGCTTGGAAGTCAACATTGCAGATGTCGACACCTACTACTTCAGTCCACAAAAATGCTTCGCTTCTGATGGCGGCCTCTTTATTGCGCTGATGTCACCCGCTGCACTCGAGCGTGCTGAAACCATCAAAGCTTCGGGACGCTACATCCCACCGTTTCTTGACCTGATGACTGCAATCGAAAACAGTCGCCTGGACCAAACAAACAACACGCCTGCACTAGCCACGATCTTGCTGATGGCTGAGCAAATTGATTGGTTTAACGGCAACGGTGGAATGTCATGGACGACGGCACGCACGGCGCAATCGGCTGGACTGATCTATGACTGGGCACAGAAATCAGCTTGCGCAACACCGTTTGTTCAGGACCCTGCAAAACGCTCAAACGTCGTTGCCACAATCGATTTTGACCCGACGATTGATGCCGCAGAAGTTGCCAAGGTTTTGCGCAGTCACGGCGTGGTCGATATCGAGCCGTATCGCAAACTTGGGCGAAACCAATTGCGTATTTCGGTATTTCCTGCAGTTGAGCCATCTGATGTAGCTGCTCTCTTGACTTGCATTGACTTCGTTATTTCTGCTCTGTCCTAATTCGTCACGCCCGTACTCACGATAGGTTGTGTTGGTGAGAACTCCTGTCCGCGATAAAACAACATGGGTGTCGTATTTCCAGGCAACGTGTTTCGCTTGGTTCGTTTTTGGCTTTGGCGCCACACTCCCGCTATTACGCGATGACTTGCACCTCTCGACAACAACTGCATCATTTCACAGCATATTTATGGCAATCGGTTCGATTACCGCTGGATTCACAGGTGGACCATTTGTTGCCCGCGTGGGTCGTGGTCGAGTATTGCAACTTTCTTCCATAGTCTTTGCAACTGGTGTGACTCTTTATGTTTCTGGCCACTCACTTGCTGTAACCCTGCCAGCAGTTGCACTCACAACATTTGGTGGTTCAACCATCATCCAAGCAACAGCTGCATATCTAAGTAACCATCAAGGCGTTGCGGCTCCAACTGCAATTAGTGAAATGCACGCGTTAGCTGCTGGCTTAGGAATTTTTGCGCCAATACTTGTTGGCATCGGACTTTCAGTAGGAGTTGGCTGGCGACCTGCGATTATGGTTACAGCCATCAGCGTGCTCATCCTGGAGTTCGTGCGAGGCAGAAACACTGATCTATACGGACCAGCAACTCATGGTGACCAAGAATCGTCGCATCACGATGTTCCCGGGCCACTTCCGAAACGTTTTTGGTGGACCTGGGCAGTCATGCTGTGTACCGCAAGCACTGAGTTCTCAATGTTGCTGTGGGCATCGGATGTGTTGCGCATTCAAGGCGGCCTGGGCAAGGCAGCTTCTGCGGCATCACTTGGTTGCGTTGTCGGTGGAATGTTTGTTGGCCGGTTCTTCGGCTCGCAACTAGCCATTCGAATTAATTCCGAAAAGCTTTTCCTGGGCTCGCTAGTTCTCGCTCTCGTTGGGTTCCTTGGTTTTTGGCAGTCTCATTCGGCAATCTTGCTGATGGTGATGTTGGCTATTACCGGGCTCGGAGTTTCGCTGCACTTCCCACTTGGGATAGATCGCGCCTTGCGAGCCAGCGAAGGTCGACAAGATCGCGCATCAGGTTTGATTTCAGTTGGTGCCGGATTTGCCAGCGGCGCGGCGCCCTTTGCTCTTGGAGCGTGGGCAGATCGTACAAGCGTGCACACGGCCTACGCGATCGTTCCAATTGCTTTAACCATTGCTGTCTTCATCACAGCGCGAGTACGAATTCCACTGGATCAGTAGTTTGCCATAAACGTTGCGACTAGCGCGAAAAAAGTGCTGACACTATGACGGCAAGAAACATTCCAACAAGCACAACAATTGTCACGATGCGGCGCACTCCTGGACTCATGACACTTAGCGTAAAGCACGATGGGGCATGCCATACGCGGCACGCCCCATCGAGTCGTTCCTGGCGAGCGTAACCGCTCATCAGGCTTGTGCTTTATAGTCCGAGCATTTCCTTCAGTGGATGTACTGCGAAGTAAATGAAGAACGCAGCAGCAATAATCCAGAGCATGGCTGGGACTTCCTTGCTCTTACGCTGTGCCACCTTGATCACTACATAAGAGACCAAACCTGCGCCAATACCGTTAGTAATGGAATAGGTGAATGGCATCAAGATGATGGTCAGGAACGATGGAATCGCAATTGAGTAATCATCAAATGGGATCTTGCGAATCTGGGTCATCATCAAGAAGCCCACAATCACAAGTGCCGGTGCTGCTGCTTCGTAAGGAACAATCTTGGTCAACGGCGCAACGAACATCGCCAGTAAGAACAAACCGCCAGTTACCAAGCTTGCAATTCCGGTACGCGCTCCATCGGCAATACCTGACGCGGACTCGATGTATGCAGTGTTTGACGACGTTCCACCCATGCCACCAGCGATGGCAGCTACTGAGTCGACTGTCAAAATTGCATTCAGATGCTCCACTTCACCATCGGCGCCCATCAAGTCTGCTTCGTGAGCAAGACCAGTGACGGTACCAATGGTGTCGAAGAAGTCGCTGAGCAAAAGTGAGAACACTGCAAGACCGGCAGCAATTGCACCGATCGCATTAAATGCTCCAAAGATATCCAACTTGAACAATGGCGATGGATTAATGAATCCAATGACTTGATCCGGAACCTGTGGAACGTTTAGTCCCCAACCTGTTGGGTTAGTGACCGCGCCAGTGCCATCCTTCATTGGACCAATCTTTTGGGACGTTTCAAGAATGACAGCAAGAACAGTTGTCACCAAAAGCCCAATCAAAATTCCGCCGCGCACGCGCATTGCAACCAACACAATGAGCAGAATCAGTCCAAAGCAGAATGTGAAGATTGGCCAACCAGCGAGTTCGCCGTACACACCAAACGTGATCAGTGGCACGCCGCCCCGAACAATGCCAGCGTCAACTAATCCGATGAGTGCAATGAACAAACCAATACCTGCGCCAATTGAATATTTCAGCGCATCGGGTACTGCTCGGAATACTGCAGTTCGGAAGCCGGTGAGTACCAGGATTAATACGATCACGCCTTCGACGATGACTAAGCCAAAAGCTTGAGCCCACGACATTTGTGGCGCTAAACCAAAAGCCAAGAAACCATTCAGGCCAAGTCCAGCTGCAATCGCAATCGGGAATCGACCGTAGGCGCCCATGAATATTGTCATGAGTCCGGCAATCAGTGCTGTCGCTGCTGCGACAAGAGAGATAGCAACGCCGAAGTCTTGTCCGCCACCTGGCAAATTGCCATTTACGTCTTTGGCAGTACCAATGATCAGTGGGTTCAAAACAACGATGTAAGCCATCGTGACGAAGGTGACAAGGCCACCTCTAACTTCGGTTCCAAGGTTGGAGCCGCGCTCGGTCATATGGAACCAACGGTCCCAGCCGGGCAGATTTTGTGTGCGTGTAGTGGATGCCATGACGAGAGGCTAGTCTCGTACTTGTGAGTAATAGCGCAGACTCCCCGCAGGTAATCGCAGCAAGTAAATCCCTTGAGCCACTTCAAGTCACTGGAATCACAACTGTCACAATCGGCACAGTTGTGTGGGCAATTGCGACCCTAGTTTTACTCGCACTACACAACAAGCTCGAAGCATCAGGTCGCGGCGATTGGCCGCAGATTGCTGCTGCTGGGACCTTCTTAGGACTTCTTGGAATGCGGTTTGCTAAGCGTCGAGCTGCTCGGACACTGCGGGCACAGACATCTCAACAGGACACCTCACGTTAATGTCGAACACTGCTCGCATCGATGCTCAGGGAATCCATTTTTTGGTACCAACAACTGTGCACTTTGCTCATTCACATACGGCTACACATTTTTCTGTCACAACCAATGACGCAGGTCTGATCTCGCGCGAGCAACTCAGCGACTTAGCTGGGGGACTGTGGACCGTTTCAAGCGACACCGAAGTCATGCAGATCACAACGCAGGCGCAGTCGCCACTGCTGCTCCGCAAAGGACACCATGACTTCACAGTCACCAGCACTAAAGACGGTCTACTCAAAGTTGCCGCAGCACTTGATGTGCGTATCGCAGCGCAACAACTGACACCCTCACGTGTTGCTCTGACATTCACAATTACCGGGCTGCCGCGATCTGGTGGGCATGTCACCGCATTGAGTCAGCATGGCCTAAGTGGACTGCCTAGTGCATTTACCTGGACGGCCGCGAATAGCAGTGCGGCAAAGAGTTTCTCGGCAACAGCCACGTGCGACAACGTCACCATGCAGACCATGCTTACGGATGTTCTCAATCAGATTTTTGATCTCACTGTTGCAACGGCAGATCAGACATTTACGGTAGCCACAACAATTACTGGAAACCGATACCGACCACTCGGAAATCGCATCGCCTGGCTCGTCAGATCACGCAAAGTCCCGCGCTACCCGCACTTGGCGTATCGCGTGATGAGTACTTTGCTGCCCATCAGGAAGAACACCTATTTTTTCCAAAGCTACCTTGCTCGATCGATGTCCTGTAGTCCTCGCGCAATGTATGACTACTTGGTTGCCACTGAGCCCTCGGCGCGTTTCGTGTGGTCACTCAACGACATCAATGTTCCAACACACGCGCGCACAACAACTGTGCGACCTGGCTCACTTGCGCATTATTACTATCTGGCCACCGCAAAATTTATTGTGAGTAACACAGGCTTGGCTGATGGATTCGAAAAACGTCGTGGCCAAATCCATTTACAAACCTGGCATGGCAGCACATTGAAGCGTATTGGGCGCGACAAAGGAATTGCTGACAGCGAACGTCAAGTACGAGGTGGAGCGAAAGATCCGAAAACGTTAACCGGGTTTGCACGTCGAGTCAGCATGTGGGACTTCTTGCTCGTTGCAAACTCCCTCAGTGCAGAAGCCCACTTAACAGCATGGCGATTCGATAGCGAAATGTTACACACTGGCTACCCAAGAAATGATGCGCTCTTTGATGCCGAATGGGTGCAGCAGCAACGGCAACGGGTTCGCAGCAAGTATGCAATTCCAGATGATCACGTGGTCGCCCTCTGGGCACCGACTTGGCGCGACGATGCACCAACCGTTAATGGCAGATTGGTGTATCAACTTCCGCTGTCACTTATCGATGTTGCGCGCACCTCGAAGCTGACCATCCTGGCGAAAATGCATTACAAAGTCGGGAACTTGATTGATGACAGCGGCTTGCGGCCAACATTTATTAATGTGTCGGAGTGGAATGATGTCAATGATCTTTTCCCTGCTAGCGACGTGTTGATTTCAGATTTCTCAGGCACAATTCCCGACTACGCAAATACTGGTAAACCAATAGTTTTTTACATCCCTGACTACGACGTTTACATGGAAAGTCGCGGAACCTATTTCGACATTCCCACTGAAGGTCCTGGGCCACTTGTTCGTACCGAGTCTGAGTTATTTGCAACACTGCAAGATTTGTCATGGACCGATCAGTACGCATCGCGGTACGCCCATTTCCGAGAAGTTTATGGTCAATACGATGATGGCCATGCCGCCGAGCGTGCGGTCAAGCGCATGCTCAATCCCGCGCCAGCGCGACGCAACGGAATTACTCGAATTAGTTAACCAGCGTTATGTTGAGCGCGCGTGAGCGCTTTAGCTCGCACATCATGACCTAGTTCATTCCACGCACGTTGGAAATGCGTGTGGTCAACTTGAGCTTCAAATTTTTCAGCTTCTACGATCATGCGTTCGTGCAATACAGGGTTCTGCATAATTTCAATAATTCGCTGGGCCATACCCGCTACATCATTGTCAGGCACAATGAATCCGTTGACTCCATCTTCGATCACACGTCGTGGGCCGTACTTGACGTCAAATGAAACAACTGGACAACCCTGCAGAATGCTTTCAATTACAGCCAGTCCAAATGATTCCCGGCGCGAAGTCATAATTGAAAGTCCAGCGCCGCGGAAAACTTGTTCAGGTGTTGAGGTGTAACCCATGAAAGTGACACAGTCTCGCAAGTTGAGTTCATCAAGCACAGTCTCTAAGCGTTCACGATCATTGCCCGAGCCCCACACTTCTAAATAAGCCTGTGGGACAACCTCACGTACTTTCCCAATTGCTTGAAAAGCAAGATGCAAACGCTTCACATCAACAATGCGTCCAAGTGCAACAACGCGGAACGGATCGCGCACAATGTTCGGTGGCGTAGGGACTTTACGCACCACAGGGCGAATTACATAGGCTGGGAAATCTTGGCCATAACGAATCTTCAGATCTTCTGCTTGTTCTGGAGTTGCAACCGTCACAGCATCAGGTGCATCGTGATAGAGCTCCAAACTCACATTCATGCGCGGTGTCAGATTGCCCAAAGGACCCTCACCGCGAGCTAAATGATTTAAGTGCATGACAAACACTTTTCCGAAGCGATTCGGTAGCTGCGCAATGACAGGGTAGGAATGTGGAGAATCCGACATCACAACTGTGCCGTCAGGCAGATTTAACGAATTGAGCCACTCAAGTCGAGCGTCATGAATACTGATGGGCTCAGGATCTGTAGCGCGTTGTACTTGGGTGACGTCCTCTTCATCAATTCCTAGCCATTCGCGCAAAATCCACTTGCCAGCTGTGTCGTAACGAACTAGGTATCGCGCTTGCTGGGTTTCAACATTGCGATCGACTTCAGTCATCAACCGTTCGAATCGGTCATACTTCCATTCGTGTTGCATGCCATCAGCCCGTTGTTCCACGACAATGCTGCGCAGTGGCTTTCGCATGAGGCGACGTAGCGCGAATTTGAATCCATCGCTCAGGAACTTGGTAAACGCTGCGACATGGTTAACCGGTGCATCCCAGAATCGGTAGACGGTCACGCCTTTGGGGATTGCCCCACCAAGGACAACTTCTAAACCTTTATTGCGATACCTGCGGTAAACAAAAAATGCGACTCGCACATCCCAACCAGAATCGTGCATTGATTGCAGGCGCTGGTACCAGACTCGGCTTAATCCGCCACCTTCGCGGCGAAATGCCCCAAAGACGAAAAGCGCAGTTGGTTTGGTGGATGTACTCACCATTCAACCTTAATCGTGTTGAACGTGATTATTCGAGTCTGAGGTGTGCTCCACATGTGAGCCCCACTCAAATTCCGAATCAATGTGGCGATCGAATTCGCCGTCGTCCGACCGGATTGACTCTTCATCATCGTCGTCGTCATCGTCGTCATCGTCGTCGTCATCGTCTAGACCGGCGACAACGCGTTGCTCGTGTTGAGTATCTTGATCAAGGTGGTCAATGAAATCTGATTCACGACCAGCGTCGGCAGATTCTTCAGTCTCGTCTTCTTCCGAAGAATCCGATACTGATTCAACAGGCGCGACATAATCTGGCAAGTTTGATGCATCGGACATTTCATCGGCTGCATCATCGACAACTAAGTCAACAACGGGAATCGGCGATGCTTCTTCTGGACGTACTGATGAATGTGCTCCACAGCCAAACGTTAATGTCACAATCCGGCCATCGGCCGCGCCGAATTCATTTCCGCAAACTCCGAATGCTTGTCCTAACGATCCACCGATAGCAATAAGGAATCCACATGAGCTGCACGATGCTGGCGCTGATTTAGCCATGGCCGCGCGTGGACCAGTTTGTCCGTCGACCCAACGTGTTACGGCAAGTTCTTGGCCAAAGGTACTCAGTATTTGTTCGCGACCTAAACCGAGTTCCCACTGGCTTGGATGCAGCGCAGCAAGATCGTCAACGTCTTGGTCAATG
>JBAXRV010000045.1:0-14794 GCA_037131045.1 Actinomycetes bacterium | reverse complement strand
GTGTCGGTCGCCTTAAGCGCAGTCGAGCGGTGATGACAATTTGTCTGATTGTTTTTGCCATTCCGCAAGAAGCTATCGTCTACCCGACCTACAAAGTTGCAAAGATTCTCAACCTCTACGGAAACCCCATCGCGGTCATTGTCATTCTGGGAATTATTTACAGTGCATTCGGAACACTGCTACTTGGCGAAGTCATGCGTGCATTTCCGCGTGAACTGATTGATGCCGCCTTTGTTGACGGAGTCTCGATGCGACACATGATGAGACATGTTGTGTGTCCGATTGTGAAACCTAGCCTCAAAACCCTTGGCATCATGATCTTTATCTGGGACTGGAACGAATACATGATGCCCCTGATTTTGTTGCCAAACAATGACACCCAGACCGTACCTATTGCAATTGCCAGCACTTTTAGTCAGCCAGGCTTTGGCGTTGTTCCGGATATAGCCTGGGGAGCAGCTGGAGCGTTACTCAGTAGCGCCCCTACGGTCCTGCTTTTCTTACTTTTTCAGAGAGTAATTGCCAGAGGCATCACAGTTGGGTCGGATTAGTGCTTAACTGTAAACAGCCCTAAAAGATTGGCAAGACCCATGACAACTGTTCCACTGCTTCTTAGAGATTTAACCGCATTCGAGCACACTGTCTTAGAGCACGTGTGCGAAGGCAAAACCAATGCAGCCATTGCGCGAGATACCGGACACACTGAAAAGGTCGTCGAAAATACCGTTAGTCGCACCGCACAAGCATTTACGCTTCCGAGTGGCAAAGATACGAATGTTCGCGTTCTCCTAGCGCTGGCTTACCGATCGCATTTCGGAGATAAAGCATTCGACAAATTCGGTATCGAATGCCAATACGTAGAGATTGGCCCTGATGGGCAACGCTCGTGCAACCGGCACGTTTAATAACTCACCTCACGAGCGAGTGACCACTTTCACAACAGCATGAGTGCTAGCACTCATGAAAGTTCTTTTACACAAACGTCACTTTTCTATCCTTAAACGGTAAGTTCCATTCGTTTAAGGAGATGTGTATGGACGCCCTAGATCTTGCTAGATGGCAGTTCGGTATCACAACCGTTTACCACTTTTTATTTGTTCCCATCACGATTGGTCTGGGCTTTTTAGTCGCTGGCCTGCAGACCGCGTGGTATCGCTCGGGTAAAGACAAATACCTTCGCGCCACAAAGTTTTATGGGAAGTTGTTCCTCATTAATTTCGCGATGGGTGTTGTCACCGGCATTGTGCAGGAATTTCAATTCGGCATGAATTGGTCAACCTATTCTCGATTCGTTGGGGATATTTTTGGAGCGCCACTTGCCATCGAAGGCCTGCTGGCATTCTTCTTGGAATCAACATTCCTCGGGGCATGGATTTTCGGCTGGGATCGACTTCCCAAGAAAATGCACCTAGCAACCATCTGGTTAGCAGCTACCGGAACACTGCTGTCTGCGTACTTCATTTTGGCCGCCAATTCGTTTATGCAACACCCAGTTGGTTATACATACAACCCCACAACTGGTCGCGCCGAACTCACAAGCATTGTTGCTGTGTTAACCCAAAAGACTGCAACTACCGCTTTCTTCCACACAATTACTTCCGCATTTTTAGTCGCAGGGTCATTGATGGCAGGCGTTTCGGCTTGGCTGCTTGTCAAAGGTAAGAGCCCCGATGTTGCACGCCCGACAATGAAGCTGGGCTTGATAACGACACTCGTTGCAAGTGTGCTGGTGTTTATCTCCGGTGACATGCAGTCGCGTGTGATGGTGCAACAGCAACCAATGAAAATGGCCGCCGCCGAAGCATTATGGACCACTACGGATCATGCACCATTTAGTGTCTTCACAGTTGGAACACTTGATGGAAACAAGCCAATTCTTCAGGTGCGTTTACCGAACTTGTTGTCAGTATTATCGACGGGGTCAGCCAGCGGCAAGGTCGAAGGCATTAACGACCTGCAAGCGCAGTATGAAAAGAAGTACGGTCCTGGTTCATACAAGCCCGTTATCCCAATTGCCTATTGGGCGTTTCGGTTGATGATTGGTTTCGGTGCACTAGGAAGCCTGTTCGCGCTCTTCGCACTGTGGGCAACTCGTAAAGGTCGCGTACCCACAAGTAAGTGGTTTGCTCGATCTGCTCTTGTCGTTCCATTCCTACCGCTTATTGGCATGGGAATCGGTTGGATTTTTACTGAAATGGCCCGTCAACCGTGGATTGTCTTTGGACTCTTGCGCACATCTGACGCTGTGTCACCTATCGTGAGCGCCGGTGAAGTGCTCACGTCAATGATTGTGCTGACACTGCTTTATGCCGTATTGGCTGTCATTGAATTCGGACTGCTCGCAAAGGCCATCAAGATTGGTCCTCCAACTGACGTTCAGGTTCATGATGACGCCAATCCTGGGAACGACCGCGTTCTCACCTTCTCTTACTAAGAATTGCGAGGAAACTAGAAATGCATTTACAAACTGTTTGGTTCATTCTGATCGCAGTTCTCTGGATCGGTTATTTCGTCCTTGAAGGCTTCGACTTTGGCGTAGGCATGTTGCTACGAGTTGTCGGAAAGCAAGAATCTGAACGTCGCGCCATCATCACAACTCTCGGGCCGTTGTGGGATGGAAACGAAGTGTGGGTTCTCGTCGCAGGTGGAGCAACATTTGCTGCGTTTCCCGAGTGGTACGCAACATTGTTCAGTGGCTTCTATTTGCCACTGTTACTCATACTTGTTGCTCTGATTGTGCGTGGTGTCGCTTTTGAATATCGCAGTAAGCATGCCGAACTTGCTTGGCGTGCCCGCTGGGACTGGGCTATTGCAATCGGCTCATTTCTACCGGCCTTACTATGGGGTGTTGCATTTGCCAACATCATTCGCGGAGTTCCACTCAAGACAAGCGACCTAGGAAACATTGAGTATGCAGGTGCGTTCTTTAACCTGCTGAATCCTTATGCACTCCTCGGTGGACTCGTGACCTTAACGCTGTTCCTCACACACGGTGCTATCTTCTTGTCACTAAAGACGGATGGAACGATTCGTCAGCGTGCACATGACCTTGTTGGAAAAATCGGACTCGTCGCAGCCGTGCTTGCAGTGGTATTTCTTATCTGGACACAGCTTGCTTACAGCGAAAAGATGTGGACGTGGGTCACGATTCTTGGAGCTGCAGGTTGCTGGTTAGCAGCACTTGCTGCAGATCAGAAACGCCGTGAAGGATGGGCATTCTTATTGTCTGCAGTGACGCTAGCGCTCGCAGTTGTGTCCTTGTTCGGGGTGCTCTACCCCAACGTGATGCCAAACATTGACCGAGCCCTACCTGGTCTTGACATCTACAACGCGTCGTCAACGGATTACACGCTTAAGATCATGACGATTGTGGCCGCTATCTTCACCCCAATAGTCTTGGTTTATCAAGCGTGGACATATTGGATTTTCCGCAAGCGTTTGTCAGCAGACCAGATCCCATCCCCCGAAAAGGGAACTTTGGGCGAGATGGCAGATATCACTCAGTAAGGAGAAATGTGCGACCGCTTGATCCGCGTTTACTTACTTACGCGAAATCGGCACGCACCTACCTAGCGCTATCAGTTCTCAATGGAACTGTGACGGCTGGCTTGGTCATTGGCCAAGCCAGCCTTTTAGGTGGATTGCTGGCTGGAATATTTACCGGTTCTCGAAGCACCCAGGACATCACGACCCCGTTGGTGTGGCTCACCGTCATTGTCGTTGCTCGCGCAATCACATCGTGGTTTTCGGATGTGGCAGCTGCCCGAACTAGTGCGCGTGCTAAACATGAATTGCGGACCGCTGTCTTAACTCATGTACGCGACCTAGGACCCGCGTGGATTAACGCACAACGCTCGAGCAATCTCGCCACATCTGTCATGCGTGGTCTTGATGGCCTCGATCCCTATTTTGCTCGGTATTTGCCGCAGCTAGTTTTAGCAGCAATTGTTCCGCTCGCCGTCGGTGCCTGGATTCTCACAAACGACATGTTGAGTGCAATCATCGTGGCTGTAACTGTTCCGCTTGTCCCATTCTTCATGGTGCTGATTGGTCGTTTTACAAAGACGGCTCAGGAAAAGCAATGGAGCACTCTTCAAACTTTGTCTGGCCACTTCCTTGACCTCATCAGTGGACTGACAACATTAAAAGCATTCAATCGATCAAAATCACAACGTGCTGGATTACTTCGTGTCGGTGAAGAATATCGCACCACCACAATGGGTGTATTGCGCATTTCATTTCTTTCGTCTCTCGTGCTCGAACTTATTTCAACTCTGTCCATTGCATTGGTTGCCGTGTCAATTGGGCTTCGACTAGTCACAGGAGACATGCACTTAGAACAAGGTCTAGTGATTCTCATTCTTGTTCCCGAGGTTTACTTGCCGTTACGTGCCCTTGGAGCCCAGTTTCATGCAATGGCCGAAGGTATCGAAGCAGCTGAACACGTGTTTTCTATTTTGGAAACACCAATGTCGAAAACAAAATATGTGACAGTTCAAACGCCCAAGCCCAGCGGTTTCAATCCCCCGCCGGCAGCAATTGAGCCACTACGCGTATCACACATTGAATTTCAGGATGTGTCGTATCGCTACCCCGAAATGTCTACTCATGCGGTTAGTAATTTCACAGCGGAATTCACCGCCGGTCAGATTTCAGTAATTACGGGTCCGAGTGGAGTTGGTAAAACGACGGCATTGAATGTTCTCCTTAGATTCATCACCGATTTCCATGGCGACGTTCAGTTTGATGGGAAATCAGTTCGAGAAATAAATCCCGAAGTTTTTCGCGCCAGCATTGGGTATCTTCCACAAAAGCCGTGGATTGGTCATTCAACGATTCGCGAAGCACTCACAGTTTCTCGACCTGCATTGGATACCGAGCTGAATTCCGTGGGGAATGCAGTGGGTCTAGATTTCGCCAATCGCACAGACTTTCCATGCGGGCTAGACACTGTCGTCACAAGCTCGTCAGGTCTTTCCGGTGGCCAACGTAGAAGACTCGCGTTGGCAAGAATTCTGCTTCGCAACTCTCCTATTGTGATTCTGGATGAGCCGACAGCATCACTTGATGGTGAAACCGAAGACATCATCACTCACACGTTGCAGACGCTTGCCCACAATGGTGCACTCGTGATTGCGGTCGCTCACAGACCATCTCTGATTGCTGTTGCTGATCACGTAGTCGTAATGGGAACACACGTCCGGCAGGACCAATCATGAATGCCATGAATCCAACTCGACGAATGTGGGCGTACTTCGCGGACAAAAAATGGCCCCTCGCTGCGGCAGTAGCTCTCAGCGCGACGACAACGATAAGCACAGTGGGACTCATGGCAACAAGTGGTTGGCTCATTGCCCGAGCTTCACAAATGCCACCGGTACTTGATCTGAGTATTGCAGTTGTGTCCGTCCGTACTTTTGCATTGCTGCGGTCGATTTCACGATATAGCGAACGACTCATTTCACATGATGCAACTTTTTCAACGTTAACAACAATTCGGACGCGACTCTTTGACGCACTCGAAAAACTTGCACCGTCGGGAATGAGCACATTTCGACGTGGTGATTTGCTCTCACGAATTGTTTCGGATGTCGATGAAATTCAAAACCTACCCTTACGAGTAGTAATACCAGTTGCCTCCGGTATTTTGTCTGGCCTTGCTTCGGTCATCCTTTCGTTCTTGATTTACCCTCCCGCAGGCATCATCTTGTTAGTCGCCCTTGCGATGAGCGCGACATTGGTGCCCTGGTTAACAACACGAAACGGTCGAATACAAGAACAGTCGGTATCTGATATTCGTGGAGCCTTGCATGATGAAATTCTCGAGTATTTGAATGGACAAGCCGACCTAGTTACCTTGCAAGCCGAAGAAACTGTGTCTGCTCGAATCACTGACATTGATTCACAATTAACCGCATCCAGCGTTTCTCTTGCTACCGCAACAGGGATCGCATCAGGTCTGACTGCTTTAATTCAGGGACTCACCGTGATCACATCTAGTTACGTGGCAATCCGAGCATGTGAACATGGAGAGTTAAACACTGTATTACTCATTGTGATTGGCTTGATTCCGTTGGCTGCCTTTGAATCTGTTCAACAACTTCCGCAAGCAATGTTGACACTTTCGAGAGTGCACGGAAGCGCCACTCGCCTAGTTGAGATCCTGGATGCACCTATCCCCGACGTGGAGCTTGGTGATACGCAAGTACTTGTGTCGTTACTTGATTCTGCACAGGACACATCTAACTCAACTGTTACACCTAAGCAAACATCTCACGGCCTGGAACTACAGGATGTATCTGCTTCATGGCCAGGCACTGATCGGCACGCAGTATCCGATGTGTCATTCGTAGTACCACCAATGACATCAATCGCTTTGGTGGGACGCAGCGGGTCGGGTAAGTCCACAATCGCTTCGCTACTTGTAAAGTTTCTTTCGCCTCGCAGCGGTAGATATTTAGTTGGTGGTATTGATTCGCGTGCAATCAGCGGCGAAACGCTGCGAAGTCACATCGTGTTAAGTGGCCAAGATTCACACGTCTTCGCAACGTCAATCCGCGAAAACCTGATGATTGCAGTTCCGCACAATTCACAGCAGGTTTCTGATGATGATTTGCGAGACGCGCTCGAAGAAGTGGAACTCGGAGATTGGTTACGCAGTCAACCACAAGAACTGGACACCATGATTGGCGAACGTGGAATCACCATGTCCGGTGGACAACGTCAACGATTATTGCTCGCTCGCATGATTCTGGCTGCACCCGAGGTCTGGGTCCTTGATGAACCGACCGAACACCTCGACAGTGATCTCGCAGATCGCATGATGTCCACCATCAAACATCAGCAAGGCAGCTCCACTCTCGTCATTGCTACACATCGATTGCTTGACACGATTGGCATTGACACGGTTTTACTGCTCGATAACGGCCGTGTCATTGAGCAAGGATCACCTGAGGGATTGACGCACAAAAATCAGCATTACTCAAAAATACTTTCGCGAGAGTTCGTAGCACGCACTAAACAGCAGGATCCGCAGGTTCCGAAGTCTTAGCTGGTTCAGTTGAATCTTTCACCTGTGCCAGCGCTTCTTTCAAACCGTGATAATTCGGATCATCAGCCAAAATCTTCTCAAGGTCTTTTCGAGCAAGTGCCTTCTTGCCTTGTGCCAGGTACGAGTCAGCTCGTTCTAGCAATGCGCGGTGCCGTAATTCGGGCGTACGCGACTTACTCTTGAGCGCTTCCTTGAAAGTTTCGGCTGCGGCATCAAAGTATTCCTGCTCGCGAAACGCCATCGCCCGATAAATCAAGAGAAGGCAGGTGATGTCATCAGTGTTGGTTTGACCAGTCGTTAGCGATACCACATCGCTCCACGATTTCTTTTGCACTAGAATATCCGCAACACTCAACATTGACACAGACGTCACTGGCAAAGTCCGAACTACATCTAGAGCCTTGTCGAGTTTGTCTTGGATTTGCAAAATTTCCACGTAAAGCAATGCCAGCGTGGTCTCATCCAATGGCAAAACGGACGACACACCATCAGCGATTCCCACTTCAACATGGTTATGCGACAAGTACTTCACAAAAAGCGAATCAGTAAAGATGCTCGCCCGTTCGTTCCAGAGTTTTTCAACAAACTCTTCGGCCCTGGGGTAATCCTCGTTGTGCACCGCGACTACTACGCCAAGTAAACCGGCAGCTGCAAATGTCTCTGGATGTTGCGCAATTAAGTTGCTAAAAGTTTCAACATTCGTGTCGTGAATGGCGTCGTAGAAATCTCGTTCATAGCCACGCGCCAACAGGCTAGGTGCGGCACCTGTCACCACTGGACTATGCCCTGAATCAGCCGAAGACGTACCCGACGAATCTGGATCAGGAGACGATGACGGGATGGTGTACTGCGTTTCCTCTGATTCTCGCGGCTGTGTGATGCGCTCGCGATTTGTTGTGTGATGAGTCGGGACACTTGTCACATAGGAAATTCCAGTTCCGGGTAATCCCACAGTGCGTGTCACACGACCTGATGCACCATGCGTTATGCGAAAACCGTTTACCCCAATTGAGGTACCGATTCCCCGTGGACTAATTGTCAGGCTAAGTCCAGGTAGTACTTTGATGCGCTTGCGGAAGCGAAGACCCATGATGACCTCTTTCGTCTAGCAACAGACTATTGGTCATGTCAGACACCCGAGACCGGGATCGCGTTTATGCATCCACCGTAATGACTACAGAGTGCCAGCCAGTTGCGCCGTCGGGTTCAATATCGCGGACTTGCTCAGTCTGCATTGCGCCTGTTTCGTCATACGCGCGGACCACAATCGTGTGAAGTCCGACAGGCAGTGGTGTGTCAATCCACCATTGTCGCCACGTCGTTTGCGCTAAGTCTGGACCCAGTGTTGCTGATTTCCAACCGTCGCCATCGACTTTGATTTCTACTCGCGAGATTCTCGAACGAGGCGCCCAGGCAACACCTGCGACAGTCATGACTCCAGCTTTTGTTGTTGTGCCTTGATTAGGTGTGTCAATGCGGGCACCCATCTTCATCGGGCCTTCTTGCGACCACCCTCGCGAAATCCAGAAACCCTGTTTGGTATCAAATCGAGTCAATTCAATTTTCGACAGCCACTTCGTTGCAGATACATAACCGAATAATCCAGGCACAACTAGTCGTGCTGGAAAACCATGTTCAGGAAGCAGCACGTCGCCATTCATTCCCACAGCTACGAGAGCATCTCGCCCATCTAGCGCCGTTATCGGGAAACCTGCCGAGAAATCATCAACTGACCATCCCATGATTTGATCAGCATCAGCGTGCGGCTTAGCTTCGGCAATGAGTTCGTCTAGGCGAACACCAATCCAGCGGGCGTTGCCTACGAGCGTGCCACCGACAACATTTGATACGCATGCAATCGTTGCATCAACTTCGATGAGCTCTCGATTAATCAGGTCGCGGTACGTCAGAGTCATGGGATTGTCGACCATGCCCGAAATTTCCAATGACCAGTTCGAAATATCAGGCGAGTCGATACCTAACGCAGTGTCGATCCGAAAGAAATCCGCCGCTGGTGTCACTAACTTCGAGAGTCCAGAAACCGTTTCAGATGGATCAGTCGGTAGCGCCGGAAGCGGACTTGAAATTGGCGGGAGTGGGTCAAATACTTGCGGCGAAGAAGACGGCAACGCAGACGTTGACGCCTTGCTTCCGAAAAATTTCCACGAGGCGACAATTCCTACTGCAGAGACCAGGCCTGCTAGGAATGTTCGCCTTGGAGTCATGTTGTCAGAACCTCAATTTCGACAAAGGAAGCAAATGCGTCGCCAACGTTTGTCACGTTGTGTGTTACTCCACGATTGCGCGAATATGACTCGCCCGCAACTTGAACATAGTCGGATTCTTGACCATCAACGAGGGCTCGGAATGTGCCTCCCGTGACTGGCACGACTACATAATCAAACATGTGGGTATGAACGCCGGTTTCTGCACCTGGTTCAAACTCCCAGCGCATCACACGCAAAACACCGTCATCAGATAACAAAATCCCTTGGGCTTCCATAATTACTCCACTCTCTTGATCAGGTAGACATCCTGAGCCTACGAGTTGCAGACCAATCCTGCATCATGGCCACCTTGCATCCTCATGTCTGACTCTAGTTACATCCATTACTCTAAAGAACGTGCCTTCATACTCCGAAGTTGATTCAATTTTTGCTGATTTCTTTAACAATTCCGGAGCGCCAGGACTTTCCTATGCGGTAACCCATCGCGGCGAAGTCATCCACGAAGGTGGACTCGGCGTCACATACAAAAATGGTGTAATTCCCAACTCACGCAGCGTCTTTCGCATCGCATCAATGACCAAGAGCTTCACAGCTGCAGCAATCCTGCTCCTTCGCGATGAAGGTGTCTTGAGTTTGGATGCACCAATCAGTGAGTACCTTCCTGAAATGAAGGCGGTGCCCACTCCGAAAGGTGTTGCTTTAACGATGCGACAACTACTTTCTATGAGTGGCGGCTTTCCTACGGATGATGCCTGGGCTGATCGCCAAGAAGCAATGACACCGGATGAATTAAGCAATCTGATGAGCGCTGGTTTTGATTTCATCTCAACACCCAATACACAATTTGAATACGCCAACCTTGGTTACACATTGAGCGGTCGCGTCATTTCGCAAGTAACCGGAACATACTTCACTGACTTTGTTCAGGAACGCATACTTACGCCATTAGGCATGACGAACACTGCGTTCAGAGCCAGCGACATTAATTCGGAACATCTGACACGCGGTCATACCAAACGTGATAGCGATTGGATTGAGGAAGAGTTTTCTAATGCAGGCGAATTTTCACCACTTGGTGGAATGTTTAGTTGTGTTGAGGATCTTGCGACGTGGATTGGTGGCTTTGTCAGCGCCTTCGATAACTCCGACGGAAACGCAGCATCACATTCAAATCATCCATTAGCTGCCGCTTCGCGTCGCGAAATGCAACAGGGCTACCGCATGGTTGATACAGCAATTCGTTTTGATGACGATGAATTGATTCGCGCAGACAGTCTTTCGTATGGCTTTGGGTTAATTCACGAGTCAAACAAACGATTCGGGTCCACAGTGTCACACTCGGGTGGATATCCCGGTTACGGAACTCACATGAGATGGCACCTCGCATCCGGCTACGGAATCATCGCTCTTGCAAACTCCACGTATGCGCCTTCCAATATGATTGCGCGCAAGGCACACGATGCACTGCTGCGCCAGATTGACGCTCCTTCAGCCGTCGTTCGAGTATGGCCGGCAACACGTAGTGCACAAGACACTGTGTCTGGGCTACTTCGTACATGGGATGACGCAGTTGCCACTACGTTGTTTTCAAACAATGTCGACATGGACGAACCTCGTGACTTGCGTAAAGCAGCGATAGTCGAAGCTGTGTCCGCAATTGGTGGGCTTGGCGACCTTAAGCGCAGTCATGTTCACACACCATGTTCATCAGAAATGAATTGGCGCGAACATGGCCTCAACGGCTATCTCGATGTCACTATTTTGCTGACTGCGTTGCATAAGGTGCAGGAACTCAAAGTCACAGCAGTTACACACCCCAGCTCTGAACTTGCAGCACGTGCACAAACCTTGATTGAACAACATGCAGATCATGGGACTTGGGATTCGAACCTCGAGTTCAGCGACCCTAATGCGAAGGCAATAGCACTTCGTCAGTTCGCAATTGCCACAGCCCTTGACGCTCCCCTGCAGATGACAGACAACGTCACTGGCGGCAACGGCACTACAAAGGCTCAATGGGAGATAAGCGGAGCAAAGCATCGTTGGATGCTAGACGTTGAGCTCGATGGTGAGATTCTGAAAAAAGTCACACTCACGCTCAAACCACTACAGGCTTCGGACTACATTCGTAGCGAATAAGTACGATATACACATCACAACAACCTCGACAGGATCCACATGCGAAATCGTTCTGCGGCTGTTATCTCGTCTGCAAAGTTCTTGCTGCTCGTCATTTGGTTGACGGCATTTTCATCAATTTCCAGCGCACAGGACTATCAAGCGCAACTTGATGCAAGAACCGATCCCAAAAACATCAGTACTTTGTTCGGCAATTTGTCATTCCTTGCCTCGTTCGCAATGGGAGCAGCTTGGGTACTTACTGGCCCTTGGCTTCGTGATGCACATGATCGAATCTCTGCAACACATCCTGGCCAGATTCGCCAAGGTCGCGCTTGGGCCGTGTGGGGTTGGATTGTTCCAGTTGTGTCGTTATGGTTTCCGCGCCAAATGATTGGTGACATGCTCAAGGACAAACGTGTCGATGATGAAGGCGATGCGATTCCACTGAATTCGTGGTGGCTTTCCTGGATTGCTTTCGCCTTATTGAGCAATGTGCAATCAGCAATGGAGATCACAAATACAACAATTCACAATCCAATTCGCCCGACCTTTGAAATCGCAGGCGCTTGTCTGTTGACCGCTGCCTACATGGTGTGGATTCGAATTGTGAAAGCAATCGATGCTGCTTCATGAGAGATGACATAATTACCCCTCGGCTAGATTTACTTCGCATTTCACATGACGAACTATTTGCAGTAGAAACAATCCCTCCAGAAACTGATCCATTTCTTCATCGCACATTTTCCAATCCGCATGACATCTTGACGGGCGAAACAATCCCACATGCAAACCGCATTGCTGATGTGCGAGCTACACCGGAACATATCAAGTGGTACTACAGGCTTATCGTGTGTCGAGCCGACAATGTTCTTATCGGGAGCACAAGTTTTCATGCCGCACCCGATGACGACGGCATGCTGGAAATCGGATTAGGAATTACTCCGACTTACACAGGCAACGGATTTGCAACGGAAGCCGTGATGGGCATGTGGGACTGGGCTGTTCAACAACCCGACGTTGTGACTCTGCGATACACAGTGAGCCCCGAGAATCTTGCATCACAAGCCATCATTGCGAAGTTTCCGGCTCAGCACATGGGACAACAAATCGAAGAAGAAGACGGACCTGAAGACATTTACGAAATATCTGCGCAAACCTGGCGAGAGTTTCGCGCTACCAACTAAGCGCGATGCACAATCTTTCCGCGAGCCACTGTCAATAAGACCGGCAACTCCACAACATCTGCCGGCGCTACAACGGATGGATCGTCCTGCCACATCACAAGGTCTGCGACATATCCGACCTTCAACATGCCTCGCTCGTTTTGCGCTCCCACCGCAATCGCAGCGTTCACTGTGTAGCCCTCAAGAGTTTGTAACCCTGTTAAGGCACGAGTCACACCTACTGGACGCGGGTCTGTGACATCGTGAGCGCGACGCTCTTGTGCTGCAAAGAATCCCATGCGCGGATCATATGGCGCGACTGGCCAATCGGAACCGAGCACAACAAGCGCACCCGATGCAAACAAGTCACCAGATCGCCACGCGTGTCCACATCGGGTTGCATCAAGTCGCTGTGACCACGGGTCAGTCATGTCATGCGCGACCCAGCGAGTGTGAATCGGCTGCATGGATGCTGTTACACCTAGCGGTGCAAAACGAGCCACAGTCGAGTCAGGCGATGTTTCAATGTGCTCAATGCGATGCCGCGCAGCTGTCTTTGGCAATGTTTCATACAAGTCGAGGACTTCGCGCACTGCACGGTCACCAATCGCGTGTGTTGCAATACGGAAACCTTTCGCTTGAAATTCTCGTGCGCGCGAGTGATACAACGACAAGTCTGGCCACATTGGCTCAAGACCTTCGCCATGCGAGTCTGGGTATTCAAGCCAAGCAGTTCCGGTATCAATAACGCCATCGAGCATGAACTTCACGCCGTCGGCTTGCCAGCCATCGCCTGAGATTGATGACGTCTGCAACATTTCCTGAACTTCTTCGTCAGGTGTGTACGGATAAATAAAGTGATGCTGCAAAACACGAAGACCAAGTTGCTCGCGCACTTCAAGTTCACGTAAAGAATCAATGGTGGACATATCGCCATCCATCATGTGAATCTCTGTAATGCCGACTGCATTTTGATCAGCAATAGTTTTTGCGTACCACGTCAGTCGATCTTCTCGAGTTGGCTCGGGCACGAAGTCCAGAACTGTACGCATCGCAGCCATTTCAAGTAACTCACCAGTGGGCCTATCTTCGGAGTCACACACGATTATTGATGCATCTTCTAATTGTCGAGGAGCATCTACGCCACTGATGCGAAGTGCCACATCATTAACAAATCCGGTGTGTACATCAAGGGCATACAAAAACATCGGACCAGGACCAGCAACCTCGTCAATCAGCGAGTGATGATAGGTAACACCTTCAAAGGCGGCGTATTCCAACGCGAATCCCAGCAACCATGCATCAGGACCAATGCGCTCACGTTCCCGTGCAATGCGCTCCCGGAGCGTCGCGAGGTCGCCTACGCGATCAAGGTCAAGGCCCTGTGCGAACACTGCGCCTTGCAGCAGGTGTTGGTGGCCGTCTGTCAGGCCAGGTGTGACAACGGCGCCGTGGGCATCTAGTACCTGGGTTGTGGAGTCACATGCTGCCTGAACGTCGTGGTCTAGCGCGACGATGGTTTTACCTTCCCATGCAATGGCGTGGGCAATGGGATGTGCTGGGTTCATTGTACGAATGCGGGCATTCACAATGGCAAAATCGGCGGTCATAAGGCAATCCTCTGGCTTGGACAAACTCTTTACTCACAACCACCCTATTGGGATATACATTGGTTGCATGAGTATTCACATTGCAGCCCAGCCGGGTGACATCGCCGACACAATCTTGCTTCCAGGAGATCCCTTGCGGGCTCAATGGATTGCCGAAAACTTCCTTGAGTCGCCTGTGCGTTACAACACTGTGCGCAACATGTTTGGCTTCACGGGCACTTACGAAGGAAACCGCGTCTCTGTGCAAGGCACAGGAATGGGTGTTCCTAGTTTGTCGATTTATGTCAACGAGCTTTTTCGCGATTACGGAGTTCAAACGGCGATTCGCGTGGGTACGTGTGGCGGACTTGCTGGTACTCAGTTGCGTGACGTTGTGATTGCAATGACCTCGTCTACAGATTCAGGCACAAATCGTCGCATGACCGGCGGTTTGGATTACGCACCCGTTGCAAACTATGAACTTCTGGAAAAGGCCGTGCAATCTGCACGTAATCAGGAGTTGAATTTCCACGTCGGTGGTATTGCAACAATGGATTTGTTCTACGACGATTCGAATGCTGTGCAAGTGCTTGAAAGTTTGGGTGTTCTCGCGTTGGAAATGGAAACCAGCGGTCTGTACAC
>JBAXRV010000044.1:0-15008 GCA_037131045.1 Actinomycetes bacterium | reverse complement strand
GAGCAGAAGTAGTCCCAGCCCGATTTCTAGTAACGGCAAGCCATAACCCAGACTTGAAGCCCACGACGCCGGGAACACTCGGTAAGCCAAAATTGCATCGCGGGCACCGTGTGGTTCCAAAATCTTGATGCCCCCGGCATAAAGCAGCACAGCTGCGAGTACCAAACGCGCTGCTAATCCAATAACTGGATGGCCCTTCATATCTAATCTCTCCTTAAGCCTGCGGAAAGTTGCTGAGCTAATACTCGCGCTGCAGCCGCGCCGCCGCTATTGATCGCAGAAACAAATGCGCTGCCAACGATGACACCATCTGCATACTGAGCAATGTCATGAGCTTGCTCTGGTGTGGAGACACCAAGTCCAACCGCAACTGGCAAGTCAGTATGTGGCCGTACCCGCGCAACTAAGTTTTTAACTTCATCGGACAGGTTTGCGCGCACACCCGTCACGCCCATCACTGCTCCAGCGTAAACAAATCCAGTTGTCACCGAAGAAACGGTCGCAATGCGCTCATTGGTGCTCGATAACGCAACAAGAAAAACTCGATCTGCATGATGTGTATCTGTCGTTGCAATCCATGCTTTGGCTTCTTCTGGCGTGAGGTCAGGTGTAATAACTCCTACTCCCCCTGCAGCTACCAATTCCGAGGCAAATCTGTCGACACCAAATCGTTCAATCGGGTTCCAGTACGACATGACGAGAACCGGCGCGCCAGTTGCTGCAACCTCGCGCACAGTGTCAATCACATCAGGAATTTTCGTACCACCAGACAATGAGATTTCTACCGCTTGTTGGATTGTTGGGCCATCCATCACGGGATCGCTGTACGGCAAACCAATCTCAACAATGTCAACGCCGCCGTCGATCATTGCAAGCAAACACTCAACGGCTCCCTGGCGAGTCGGAAATCCAGCAGGAAGGTAACCGATGAGCGCAGCACGGTTCTCGGACTTCGCACGGGCAAAAACGTCGTGAAGTTCGCTCACTTGTTGTCTGCCAATCCAAACCAACGAGCAGCAGTTTCGACGTCCTTATCGCCACGACCAGAACAGTTGATGAGTATCAATGCACCTTCACCAAGTTCATGTCCCACTTGGAGCGCGCCATACAAAGCATGTGCTGTTTCAATCGCCGGAATGATTCCCTCTGTTCGACAGAGTAATCCGAATGCTTCCATTGCTTGGCTATCAGTTACTGGTCGATATGTTGCCCGACCAGTGTGGTGTAGCCAGGCATGCTCTGGACCTACGCCTGGATAATCCAAACCAGCAGAGATGGAATGACTCTCAATAGTTTGGCCATCTTCATCCTGCAAAATAAAGGAGCGGGTTCCGTGTAGTACCCCGACAGCACCAGCACTAATAGTTGAGGCATGGCGCCCGGTTTCGACTCCGTCGCCCCCTGCTTCCATGCCAATGAGTTTCACGTCCGCGTCAGGAATAAACGCATGGAAAATTCCAATCGCGTTCGATCCACCACCCACACATGCAACAACTGCATCAGGAAGGCGGCCAAAACGCTTCAGCATTTGTTCTCGAGCCTCGACACCGATGATGCGATGGAATTCACGCACCATTTCAGGAAACGGAGCTGGACCTGCAACTGTGCCCAATAGATAGTGAGTCGTGTCCACGTTGGCAACCCAGTCACGCATCGCTTCGTTAATAGCATCCTTCAAAGTGCGACTTCCAGTCATCACTGGGACAACTTCTGCACCGAGTAACTTCATTCGTGCAACATTGAGTGCTTGACGCTTGGTGTCTTCTTCGCCCATGTATACAACACAGTCAAGCCCGAGCAGAGCTGCCGCTGTTGCCGTGGCAACCCCATGCTGACCAGCACCAGTTTCTGCAATGACTCGAGTCTTACCCATCCGCTTTGTGAGTAATGCCTGCCCAAGTACGTTGTTAATTTTGTGCGAACCTGTGTGATTGAGATCTTCACGCTTCAACAGAATTGTCGCGCCACCTGCGTGTTCTGAAAATCGATCTACCTGAGTGATCGGACTTGGCCTACCTGTGTAGTTCACTTGTAAGTCATTGAGTTGATTAACAAAACTCGGATCAACTAGTGCCTTGCGAAATGCATCGTCAAGCTCATCAAGTGCCGCCATTAACGCTTCGGGAACAAAGCGTCCACCGAATGGTCCAAAGTGCCCAGATGCATCCGGACCAAGAAGTTCTTCGAGTGTTGTCACAATTCCCCATTTCGTGCCGCGCGACCTGCGTTAGTCCATTCTCGAACAGTTTGCTCCGGAGAGCCACTTGTGACTAACGCTTCGCCTACTAACACAGCGCAAGCGCCCGTTGCCGCTAGTTGCGACACCTGGGCAACCTGAGAAATTCCAGACTCTGCAACGGTGACAACCTGGGGTGGGATGGTTGGAATCAGTGAATGGCATACCGCGAGATCGACTTCCAGAGTTTTGAGATTACGAGCATTCACACCAACAATGCGTGGTGAGATGCGCATAGCGCGTTCCAATTCGTGAGAATCATGCACCTCAACGAGTACTGACATCCCCAATTCCACAGAAAGTGCGTGCAGGTCGCGCAGCTGCGCATCATCTAGGGATGCAACAATCAACAGCACTAAGTCGGCACCATGTGCTCGGGTTTCCCACACTTGGTATTCCTCGACGATGAAGTCCTTACGCAGAATTGGAATCTTGACTGCAGCGCGAATTGCGTCGAGGTCAGCAAGCGAACCGCCGAACCTACGTTGTTCCGTCAGAACGCTGATCACAGCCGCTCCACCAGATTCATAGGACTGTGCTAATACCGATGGTTCAGTAATTTCTGCAAGGTGGCCTTTACTCGGACTGGACCGCTTCACTTCTGCAATCACGCTGAAATCGCGGGCAGCCAGAATGTCGGCAACTGGAAGTGCGTCCGAAACTGATGACACTCGCTCTTGCAATTCTGCAAGCGACACATTGGACTTGCGCAGGTGAAGATCGAGACGAACGCCATCGACTATGGAGTCAAGAACCGTTGTCATGTTGACCGTTTACCTCACCGTAGTCTTAAGTGCTCCTAGTTTACGGGGTCGATGCAGCCACCAAAATCAATGGTGAACGCTGCTCCACCTTCAGGAGCAACTCCCGCTGTCGCTACAGCACCCAGACGACTTGAAAGGCGGCCCACAATGGCAAGACCAAATCCAGTGCCAACTTTGCGCACTCCCCGATAACGCTCGTACAAGGCACCGGGCTCAAAAGCCACATTAATGTCATCGGGCATAAGCCCTGGTCCACCGTCACGCACCTCGATAATGGCAGGTTCACGAAGTGTAAAGACAATCGGAGCAGCTGAAGGTGTCACGCGCAGGGCATTTTCTGCAAGATTGTCGATAATTTGTCGCACCCGAATCGGATCTGTTGTCACGATGATGTCGCGTTGCGGGATCTCGGTACGAAGTTCGACGCCTTCTTTACTGGCCCTACTTGCCCACACACTTGCAGCCTCTTCGAGCAAGTCATTGAGATTTACTTCCAGCATCGTTAACGGGAAGTCAACCGCACCAGCTCGAGCCAGATCGAGTAAGTCGCTCACTAAATGATCAAGGCGAAGTGACTCATTCACCATGATGCCTCCAATGCGTTCCACATCTTTGGCGGGAACTAATCCTTCGGCCATAGCCTCTGCAAAACCTTGGACGGCAGTTAACGGAGTGCGCAATTCATGCGAGATTGATAAAAAGAATTCTCGCTGTCTGTCTTCGCTGTAACTGAGTTGTTCGGCAAGACCGTTGAGTGCAATTGCAATTTCCGCAACCTCCGTTGGTCCAACTGGTGTGAGTCGGACACTGCGCTCACCTAAAGAGAGTTGATGCGCGACTTGCGCCGCTTTGGATAGTGGACGAGCTAATCGTCTGGCAGCAAATAGACCAATAGCAACCGCGACGACAAATCCAATGACAAGTGCCAGTGCGATCCGAGCAATTGCCGTTGATGTCACAGAAGACACCACTGACACTGGCTGTATTAAGGCAATGCCTGTCCCCACGCCGACGGGCCGAGCTTCTATCAGTACGCATTGACGTGCATCGCAGTTGCGAGAACTCACAGCGTGACCTGATGCAAGTTCTCTGATCTGATGCATATTAAATACGTTGGGCACATGCTGTCCTGGGATGACCGCTTCTACTGCAACGCCTTGGGCACGAAGGTAGTTCACAATTCCAATAAGAGTGCGATGCGCATCTGCGGGAGCCGATGGGCCGTTATCAAAATCAAAGTCATCTGGACGCGTCGCGATATCGCGTACTAAGTCAGCTTGGCTTGACAGGCTCGTTCGTGCTTGCGCTTCAGCTGCTCCGCGAATCAATGGAAGCGCTACAGCGCCAGCAATCAAGACTGCAACTGCGGCAATGGCACCTGTGAGTAACGCAGCTCGCGATGACAACGACGCGAACATACTAGGCCTTGTCAACTGCGTAACCCACGCCACGAACCGTACGAATCGGATCGGCTTGCCCAAATTTGGCGCGTAACTGTGCCACGTGAACATCTACAGTGCGGGTTCCCATCGACGCATAGCCCCAGACGTGACTGATGAGTTCGTCTCGCGAGAACACTCGACCTGGTTTGCTCATCAAAAAAGCCAGCAAGTCAAATTCCGTCGCAGTTAAAGCAACAGGAGTTTCATTTACTGTGGCGACTCTAGTTTCAGGGTTAACAGTGATATCACCAATTGTGAGTGCACCTGTGCCAAGTGGCATACCACTTGACCTGCGCAACACAGCCTTAAGGCGAGCCATCACTTGATGTTTGGTTGCATTCTTGACGATGTAATCGTCGGCGCCTATCTCTAACCCAAGAATTTTATCTATTTCATCATCGCGTGCGGTAAGGAAAATAATGGGAGTCCAGTCTCCACCTGCTCGCAATTCCTTGCACAGCGCAATTCCATCCATTGAAGGTAATCCAATATCCAAAAGCACTGCCACTGGGTGGACCTTACGAATGGCCGCTAATGCAAGAAGTCCATCATTTTCAATTTGCACGCCAAATCCTTCGCGTCGCAAAAACATACCCAGACTCTCGGCGATGGCCGGCTCGTCTTCGACTACTAACACCAGACCGCGGGACTCATTCACACTTAACACCTTGCCCTAACAAAAGCAGGTAACAGTCATTGGAATGTTAAGAAAACGTTAAGTCCTTAAGACTTGGACGCACCAAAACCCATCAATGCGAGAACTTTTCCAGCTATTCCAGCCACGGGAAGCAATGCAACGCCAATCCAAAATACTGCTGGCTTGGCAATAACGACGCCAATTGTTCCGACCAAAAATGCGACCATGATCAAAATCGAGGCGGTCCAGGCGGCAAGAGTCTGGCCGTGGTTGTCGTCGGACATGTGCAATCTCCTAGGAAAAATCGTTGCCTTCAGTCTATCGAAGTGTTTTACAGAACAGTGGGGTCCTGCCCGTGATCAAGTGACTGCCAAGGGGTCAGGTTTGTTTCATGGCGAGCATACCGACTGGGCGCGCTTCCTGATGAATTCGGCGCTCTCACAATGGCCACGCTTGCGATCGCTCCAGCGATACTGGCTGTCATAGAGACCCACAACCACGGTGTTGTAGTGACAGTAAATCCACCCGATACTGTGCGCCCCACTGCATCACTGACTAACGACGAAAGTACGTTTTCATTGTGAGTTGGACGCATGTGCCAGGTCTCAAGGGCACACAACGCACACAAACTTCCCACGACAAGGGCAAAAAAATTGCGTAACACTCCCCGCGCTGATGCGATGCCCAAACCGGAAGTCACCATCACGAGAGCCAGTGCACTAGGTACCGCATTAATTGCTCGCCCAGTGATGCGCAAGACGGTATCTGGAAAACCTTCTTGGGGAAATGTCACGACCGACCAGGTTTGTGCTTGCACAATAAGCACCACCGCGCCGCAGGCTACTAAGCACACTAATGAACGACGAAATGACTGCACTATGAATGACCAGCATGCAACGTGTTGGCAACAGCAACTGCACGTAAGACTGCCGCCGCCTTGGCACTACATTCAGCATCTTCACTTGCTGCCACTGAATCTGCGACGACTCCGGCACCAGCTTGCACATAAGCAATGGAATTCTTGATCACAGCACAGCGAATGGCAATTGCCGTGTCGAGATTGCCGGCAAAGTCGAAGTACCCGACACAACCTCCATAAACCCCGCGTCGAGTGGGCTCCAAAGTATCAATAATGTTCATGGCCATCGGTTTAGGAGCGCCAGATAATGTTCCTGCAGGAAATGTCGCTTGCAACAGATCCACCGAACCCATATCGGGACTTACAGTTCCTGTAACCGTCGAGACAATGTGCATCACATGGCTATAGCGTTCAATGCTCATAAAGTCGATGACTTCAACTGAACCAGGCTCACATACTCGTCCTAAATCATTGCGTCCCAAGTCCACAAGCATTAAATGCTCAGCGCGTTCCTTATCATCGGCCATAAGTTCGGTGGCATTCGCAGCATCTTGTTCTGGGGTGACGCCTCGTGGCCGGGTGCCAGCGATGGGGTGAACCATGGCATGTCCATTGTTCAGTCGCACAAGTGCTTCTGGACTTGAACCCACAACATCAAAAGCTACGTGTTCACTCAATGCTTCTTCGGGTGCAGTTTGCTCGGGAACTCGTACCAAAAACATATAAGGGCTTGGATTAGACATACGAAGAACTCGATAGACATCCAGCGCGCTTGCCTGACACGGCGCAGCAAAACGTTGAGACAGCACAATCTGAAAAGCGTCACCAGCGCGTATATGTTCCTGCGCTGTAGCCACGGCTGCGCGATAGTCATCACTGGTTGTCTCGCGATTAAAGTTCAGTGTTACTTCCCCATCAAATCTGGACACGCTGGATTCAACAGATTTCGCTAGATCTGATTCCATCTGGTCTAGTCTGCGCACCGCATCGCGCCACGCTTCATCGACTCGCTCTGCTGTGTTGTCATAGTTAATCGCATTGGCAATCAAAGTCACAGACCCATTCATGTGATCAAGAACCGCCAGGTCCGTTGCAATCATCATGGCTAATTCAGGAATCTCAAGGGTGTCTTGGGCGATGTTTGATATCTTTTCAAAACGCCTCACAATGTCATAGCCCAGATATCCAACAACTCCACCCGTTAGAGGTGGCAATACCAAATCTGAAATTTCTAGATTCACATCAGCCGTATGCAGCAACGCTAAGGTCGCACGCAATGACATCATCGGATCATCATCGAGCGACAAACCCACAGGCACAGTTCCAGACCAGTGGGTTTTCCCATCCCGTTCACTCAACATTGCCGAACATCGAACGCCGACAAATGAATACCGCGACCACGCTTGCCCATGCTCTGCTGACTCAAGCAAGAAAGTTCCCGCCCGCTCACCAGCAAGTTTTCGATAGAGACCTAACGCTGTTTCGCCATCTGCAAGTAGCGTTCGGATAACCGGAATGACTCGACGGGTCTGTGCCAGCGTGGTGAAATGCTCAAGAGTCGGTGTGGCAAGTGTCATCAGGTAACCGTCATCAGTCATTCTGCGCATCTTGCGCATTCACTGCGGCAAGTGGGTTGTGAAGGTCAGGATGGACAACAACTCGATCAAAACATGTGTGGTCACCCGTGTGACATGCTTGCCCAGTTTGATCGACTGTGAGCAACAGTGTGTCGGCATCACAATCAGCAGCAAGCGAAATTACGCGCTGGGTATGGCCAGAGGTTTCACCCTTAATCCACATCTCATTACGAGACCGTGACCAATACGTGGCTTGTCCTGTTGCCAAGGTTGCCTCGATTGCATCACGATTCATCCACGCGACCATGAGCACCTCTCGTGTGTCAACCTGTTGGGTAACAACAGGAATCAACCCACGAGCATCGAAGGTTAGGCTCTCAAGAAAAGTCACGTTTCTATTGTGCCGTACTAGACACGAACCGTGAAGTGATGGTCGGCGAGCTCAGTTTTGACATCGGAGACTGACAATTCGCCAAAATGAAACACGCTTGCAGCCAGCACAGCATCAGCACCTGCGGCAACAGCGGGTGCGAAATCAGATAAGCGACCTGCTCCACCACTGGCGATAATCGGTACCTGAACGATGGATCGGACTGCAGAAATGAGTTCGAGGTCGTAACCGTTCTTTGTGCCATCGGCATCCATTGAGTTAAGCAACACTTCACCCGCACCAAGGTCTACCGCATGAGAAATCCAAGCCAGGGCATCCCACCCACTACTGCGACGGCCGCCGTGAGTGGTTGCCTCAAATCCTGATTCAGTTTCAGTTGATCGACGTACATCGACACTGAGAACAATGCATTGGTTTCCGAATATGCGCGAAGCATCACTGATGAGTTCTGGCTGTGCTAACCCGCCAGTATTGATTCCAACTTTGTCAGCCCCACTGCGCAACAATTGATCAACATCGTGCGTTGAGCGCACTCCACCTCCCACGGTCAATGGAATGAACAGCTGATCAGCTGTGCGGCGAACAACGTCATAGGTCGTTTCGCGATTTGTGCTACTGGCAGTGATATCAAGAAATACCAATTCATCTGCGCCCGCTTGGCCATAGGCAAGTGCAAGCTCAACTGGATCCCCAGCGTCGCGCAGATTGATGAAATTAACACCTTTAACAACGCGTCCTTGATCGACATCAAGACAAGGAATGACTCGAACGGACAGTGTCATCGCTGTGGTCCTGCAACCTCTATCGCTTGCGACAGAGTGAAGGCTCCTGCATATAGTGCCTTACCAACAATCGCGCCTTCGATCCCCATTGAAACCATGTCGCACAATGCAGCGATGTCCGCCAAACTTGAAATACCGCCACTAGCAATCACTGGCTTAGATGTTTTTTGGCACACCTGCGCAAGCAAATCCACATTTGGTCCGCGTAATGTGCCATCTTTAGTGACATCAGTAACAACGTAACGTGAACAACCGTCAGCTTCTAACCGTTCGAGAGTCTCCCACAGGTCGCCACCTTCTTGTGTCCAACCACGTGCTGCAAGAGTCGTGCCTCGCACATCAAGACCTACTGCAATTCGATCACCGAACTCGCTAATGACCTGCGATGTCCATTCCGGATTCTCTAAGGCGGCCGTACCCAGATTCACTCGACGACACCCTGTTGCAAGTGCCGCGCGAAGCGATTCGTCATCACGAATACCGCCCGATAGTTCCACATTGATGTCCAAGCGTGCTGTCAGGTCAGCTAAAAGTTCACGATTGCTCCCTCGACCAAAAGCCGCATCAAGATCAACCAAATGAATCCAATCAGCACCCGACTCTTGCCACTCCAATGCAGCCAGCCATGGATCTCCGAATGACGTCTCACTATCGGCCTGTCCTTGTACAAGTCGCACTGCTTGGCCGTGTGCCACATCTACAGCTGGCAATAAAATCAGGGAACTCATGAGGCCTCCGAAAATGTCTTAACCCAGTTAGCCAATAACCGTAATCCAGCATCGCCAGATTTTTCTGGATGAAACTGAGTAGCCCAGAGCGGACCATTTTCCACTGCTGAAATAAACGATTCGCCGTGCTGGGTCCAACTCACTAATGGTGATATGAGGTGGTCATGCGCTGGCAGATCCCACGATGTCACGGCGTAAGAATGTACAAAGTAGAACTGTTCCTTTGCCACCCCAGCGAACATGCGCGATTCAGAGTCGGCGCTCACCGTATTCCAACCCATGTGTGGCAATACCGGTGCATCAAGTGCGCGAACGACACCGGGCCATTGGCCGAGGCCGGAAAAGTTTTCGCCCTCTGAATGTTCCGTGCTTGCATCAAACAAAATCTGCATGCCTACACAGATTCCTAATACTGGGCGGCCACCGGCGAGCCGCTTTTCAATAATTTGATCTCCGCGCACATTTTTCAAGGCCGCAACGCAGGAACCAAATGCACCTACACCAGGAACCACTAAGCCATCAGCATTCACCGCTTGGTCAAAGTCACTCGTTATTACTGCTGTTGCACCCGTCGTCTCGATGGCACGAAGCGCTGATCGAACATTGCCGTGTCCGTAATCAAAGATGACAACGTTGACCACGTGTTAAAGCGTTCCCTTGGTTGACGGCACGCCTATAACACGAGGATCTAGTGCTACTGCATCACGCAGCGCTCGTGCCACTGCCTTGAATTGTCCCTCTACAACGTGGTGTGCATTTCTGCCACTGATCACACGCACGTGTAAGCAGATTTGTGCCGACGCAGTAATTGACTCCCAAATATGTTTAGTCAATGTGGTGTCATAACTTCCAATTAACTCCACCATGTCAGGTTCTTCGTGAATCAGATACGGCCGACCCGACAAATCAACCGCTGCCTGAACACAGACCTCATCCATCGGAACTACGGCATCCCCATAACGGCGAATTCCCTCTTTTGCGCCTAATGCTTCACGCAGAGCCTGCCCCACAGCTAACGCTGTGTCTTCTACAGTGTGGTGAGAATCGATATGGAGATCGCCGACCGTGCGAACCGTGAGGTCGAATCCGCCATGACGCCCAAGCTGCGACAACATGTGGTCAAAGAATGGGACTCCTGTTTCAACATCAATGAGCCCAGTGCCATCGAGGTTGAGATCGACGGTAACGGAACTTTCCTTTGTTTTACGTTCCACGTGCGCAGTGCGGGTCATTGAGTAGTCCTTAGTAGTGCGTCGCGAAACGCTTGGTTTTCTAACGGTGTTCCAATGCTGACTCGAAGCATGCCTTCTGGCCCAGTTTCACGAATCAACACTCCACGATCAAGGAGTCCCTGCCAAATGGCATGACGATCAGCGAAACTGCCAAACAATAAGAAATTAGCACCACTGGGCGCAACAGTGAAACCGTGCTGAGCCAACCAGGCAGCAAGTGCTTCTCGTTCATCACGGATGACCGCAACATGTCCAAGTAACTCGTCGGAAAATCCGATTGCAGCTCGGGCAATCTCCTGAGTCATGGCCGAGATGTGATACGGCAACCGCACTACTCGACACGCCTCAACAACATCAGGATGTGCGATGGCATACCCCACACGCAGCCCAGCACACGAGAATGCCTTGCTCATCGTGCGTGTGATGACAACATGTGGCGTGCCTGCATACCGCTTAATAGCGCTGTCGGTGCCCGAAGCGCGAAATTCACCATATGCTTCATCGACAATAATCAATCCCTGAAATGAGGTCACGAGATACTCCAGCAAATCGGGTTGAAGCACAGTGCCCGTCGGATTATTTGGTGAACAGATAATCACAATATCTGGTTTCAGTGCTAACGCTGCATCGATTGAGGTGCGATCAATATCAAAGTCACTTGTACGAGGCACGCTGGCATAGTTGGTAAAAGTTTCTCGACAATATTCCTCATACATGGAATAAGTCGGTGCGAATGTCACAACGAGACGCCCTGGTCCGCCGAATGCTTGCAGCAAGTGGTGCATGACCTCGTTGCTACCGTTAGCCACCCACACGTTCTCCCACGACACGTCCCCGTGTGATTCAGCTCTGATGTAACTGGCTAAATCAACACGCAAGTCCCTAGCTTCGCGGTCAGGATAACGATTTAAGTGTTGCGCAGTTCGACCCGCTACTTCACGAATTGCATTAATCAAATCTGCTGAAGGTGCAAATGGATTTTCATTGACATTGAGCCGAATGGGAACATCAAGCTGAGGAGCTCCGTAGGGCATCACTCCAACAAGATCGTCTCGACGTGCAGGCGTGGTCATGACAATCGCACTTCAACAGCAACGCCGTGGCTTGGCAAATCTTCAGCCTGGGCAAGCGTGATTACAGTGGGGCCAATATCTTGCAACGCAGCTTCGCTGTATTCGACGTAATGCACACCTCGTAAGAATGTTTGTACCGATAATCCAGATGAGTGGCAGGCACAGCCACCAGTAGGTAGCACATGATTTGAACCGGCCGCGTAGTCGCCCAAGGACACAGGTGACCAATCGCCAACAAAAATTGCTCCAGCATTCTTAATGCGGCGTGACACGGCATGCGCATCTCGCGTGTGGATCTCCAAATGCTCGGCAGCATAAGCATCCACAACACAAATGCCGTGGTCGATATCATCCACAAGGACTATTGCACTTTGTTGCCCGGTCAATGCTGCAGTGATGCGTTCCGTGTGCTTGGCTTGCGGAACCAATTCAGCAAGGGCTCGCTGTACTTTGTCAGCAAGCAACTCACTATCAGTCACCAACACTGACGCTGCCACAACATCGTGTTCAGCTTGACTGATCAGATCTATCGCTACGAATTGTGGATTCGCGGAGTCATCAGCCAAAATTGCAATTTCAGTTGGACCTGCTTCCGAATCAATCCCGATGCGGCCCTTCAGCAACCGTTTTGCTGCTGTCACCCACATGTTGCCTGGACCTGTCACCATTGAGACAGGATCGATGTGGTTATCACCGAATGCCAACAACGCAATCGCTTGTGCACCACCCACTGAATACACCTCGTTCACATTCAGTAGCGCGCAAGCGGCCAAAATTGTCGGATGCGGCCAACCGCCCCAGTCTTTTTGCGGCGGCGAGACCACGACAATGGATTCAACTCCCGCGATGAGAGCGGGCACTACATTCATCACAACGCTACTTGGATACACAGCTCGGCCACCAGGAACATACAAGCCAACGCGATCAACAGGTAGCCAACGTTGCGTCACTGTTCCACCCGGAACCACAGATACGACAGTGTCAGACCGACGTTGTTGCTCGTGAACAATCCGCACTCGACGGATTGCCTCTTCTAATGCAACTCGCACATCACTATCTAGCGCACTCAACGCCGCGTCAATCACATGTTGTGGCACCCGAATCGAATCAGGTCGCACACCATCAAGCTTTTCTGACCAATCTTGTGCAGCTTCGGATCCTCGATTGCGCACATCATCGACAATGGGTTGAACTTTCTCAAGCACTGATTCAATATCTATTTCGGCTCGAGGCACGACGCCTTTAAGCCGCGCCGAATTGCGGGTACCACCACGAAGATCAAGTACGCGCAACATATTGCCCAGTCTAGGCGAAAGTGGGATTTCTCGAATATTCATGCATCTACAATGCAAAGCATGACGGCAGGAACTCCCGCTTTAGCACTACTCGACCTCACAGGAACCTGGCACGTAGTTCGTGAATACGAACATGATCCCGCCAATACTTCTTTTGGACTTGAGGCAGCAGAAAAACTCAATGTTGAACCAGAACGAGTCTTTACGACGCTCATAGCTGATGTCGATGGCCAGCACGTAGTCGCAATCGTGCCAGTCGCCAATCAAGTCAACCTCAAAGCGCTTGCAAAAGCGGTGTCAGGCAAACATGCGCAGATGGCAGATCCAGCAGATGCTATGCGGATCACTGGATATGTTGTTGGCGGAATTAGCCCGCTTGGCCAAAGAAAGAAACTTCCCACAGTCATCGATGAAACTGCCCACTTGTGGGACACCATCCTTGTGAGCGGCGGTAAGCGGGGACTTGATGTTGAACTTTCAGCTCACGATTTAATAACGCTGACCTCGGCGATCATTGCTGACATCGCCAACTAACCAACTGCCAACTAACCAACTGCCATATCCATACTGAGTATCAGAAATTCACATCCACTGATAGTGGCCCGCTAAATTATCGGACTACATCCAGCGGTGCATCTAGACACGTGGGTCCTAACAGCGCCTTGAGATCGGCATACAGCGAGGACGTTGGTTGAACGCGAAGTTTGTCATCGAGCCGAAGTGAGATATTGCGATCCGAACTCACAACAGTCAGATGCACTTCGTTAGTTCCAGGATGGCTTGCCAAGACAGCGCGAAGTGAATCCATCATGGCCGAATTGATTCTGGTCTCGGAAATAAACAATTTGATGGGACCGGCATGGATTGAGGAAATATCAGGCACTGAAATTTCCAGCGCCGAGATACGAGGTGCTTCATCATCACGCTTTTCTAGCCGCACTTTAATCAGCACGATTGCATCATCGTTGAGCACATGCGCTACAGCGGCAAATGTCTTCGGCCACACCATTACTTCGACTGAGCCCGCGAGATCCTCTAAAGTGACAACAGCCCAACGATCACCCGACTTACGGGTTGTCTTATGTTGTACCGACGAAATCAATCCGCCAATCATTCCTACAAACCCATCGGGTGCTTCACTTAAGCCAGAAACCGACAGTGACGTTTGGCTAGCCAGCACATGCTCAACACCAAGCAATGGATGGTCGCTGACATAGAGTCCGAGCATTTCACGCTCTTGTGCCAATAAGAATTTTTTATCCCACTCATCTTTTGAAATTGTGAGGTCAAGCCCACCTAGACCCATCGGCGAATTCACTTCTCCCGATCCAAACAAATCAAACTGTCCAACAGACTGAGCCCGCTTAGTATCCACAATCGAGTCAATCGCCTCAATGTGCACCATTGTTAATCCCTTACGGGTATGACCCAGCGAATCAAATGCTCCGGCTTTAATCATCGACTCAATGACGCGTTTGTTACACACTTGCACGTCGACCTTGGCTAGGAAATCACTAAAGGACGTGAATCGACCTTGGGTATCTCGAGTGACTTTGAGTGATTCGACCACATTCACGCCCACATTGCGAACGGCAGCCAGACCGTATCTGATGTCTGTCCCAATCGGAGCAAAGTCCACATCAGATTCGTTCACATCGGGCGGCAACACCTTGATACCCATGCGACGGCACTCCGCCAAATAGATTGCCGATTTATCTTTGTCATCTTTAACGCTAGTTAACAATGCAGCCATGTATTCGGCTGGAAAGTTTGCCTTCAAGAATGCAGTCCAGTAAGACACCAAGCCGTAGCCAGCACTATGCGATTTGTTAAATGCATAATCCGAAAACGGAATCAAAGTTTCCCAAAGTTTCTTAATCGCAGGCTCGCTGTAGCCACGATCGCGCATTCCCTGGGCAAACGGAATGTAATTTTTGTCGAGTTCTTCTTTTTTCTTTTTACCCATTGCCCGGCGCAACTGGTCTGCCTGAC
>JBAXRV010000043.1:0-15509 GCA_037131045.1 Actinomycetes bacterium | reverse complement strand
CCCCTGACCCCCTGCATGCCATGCAGGTGCGCTACCAGCTGCGCTATAGCCCCAGAGGCGCCACTTTACCGCACAGATTATGCCTTAGCGAATTGGCTATCGGTCATCGCCCATTGCTGGTTCTGGCAATGAGCCAGCGTTGTACTCCTGCAATCGCCAACGTAACCCAGGAGGTTTCGGAATATTGTCATCGAGCTCTACAAGCACTGACCACTGCGCATTCGACAGCACACCGAGTGCTGTCCACTGTGAAGGATCAAGAGCAAGCAAACGACCCAATGCGCCACGTAATGCGCCGCCATGTGATGCCACGACCAGAGTGCCGCCAGTTGGAACATCGACTAACGCTTTATCAATTGCGCGAATAACTCGGTCTGCTACTTCTAATCGAGTCTCGCCGCCACCAGGACGCACATTAGAGTCGCCACCCCATGCCGAGAACTCATCGGGATATTGTTCGATAATTTCGGCACGCGTCAATCCTTGCCACGTTCCGGCAAACGTCTCACGAAGGTCGGGATCTACCGTGACCGACACTCCAGAAAGTTCTGACAGCGCAAGCGCAGTGTTGTGCGCCCGACTTAAATCGCTAGACACTATGTGTGTTGGTTTGAAACCGATCAAGATTTGTGCAGCACGACGCACTTGATCTTCGCCCACTTCATCAAGCGGCACATCTTCTTGACCCTGGAATCTATTAATTGAATTCCACGTTGTGCGCCCATGACGCCAAAGAACTAACCGACGTTCAGTCACGATGCCAATACCGGAATCTGCGGACAATCTGCCCACAGACGTTCAAGGTCATACAGACTTCGCTCTTCACTTTGTTGCACATGCACCACGATGTCGAAGTAGTCCAAGAGCACCCAGCGGCCTTCACGATGGCCCTCGCGGCGAATCGGTTTAAAACCTGCTTTGGCGAGCGCTTCTTCAATCCCGTCGACAATTGCGTTGACTTGGCGGTCGCTACTGCCTGATGCAATCAGGAAAATGTCCGTGATTACCAGATGCTCACTCACATCAAGCAGCGCGACATTTTCAGCCTTCTTATCGAATGCTGCTTGGGCGGCAATTTGTGCCATGTTTAGGGCTTGCTCAGTGGCGGCCACGTGGTTCTCTTTTCGTTACTTAGTTGAATCTTGCAGGTCTGTGCCGATGATGATATGGACATCACATGGCTGATCTGGTGACGTCATCACGCTCGGAGGTGCCTTATCGAACTTCAATGCAGCTAATAACAATGTGACGTTACTGCTCACAGCACCTTGTCTCATCGTAACTTGAGTTGAAGGTGGCAAAGCGCCACCACCGCCGTCGACAAAAACAAAGCCCAGTGTGTGGATCTGATTTCGTAATGCCAGGCGCTGGGTTGCTAAGCCGCCAGAAACCAGAACCCTCATCGGTAAATCCGTTAAATCTGTTGGACCAACACGTTGTGAGATTAAGGTATTGGCCGCAGCAAGGTTAATCCGACGCCACGACGAAGTGAGCGACTGCTCCAACGCAGAGGACTTAGTCGGAATCGTGTCATATGTGGCTGTGGGCCATAAGTTGTTGCTGTTGAAATACGACAACGCATCCACAACATTGGGCGTAGGTATCGTCGATCGAGCAAGCGACCCTAAGGCAGACACCACCTCCTGTGCTCGCACAGGGTCATTGGGCAGACCTGCTAACGCAGCACGCAGCACTGCGTTAAAGCGCGCAATGCGATCAGATTCTGCTTCACCAAGAGCCAGAAACGTTGCATACGAAGCGGCCCGACCTCCGGTCAAATGATTACGTCCAGGCGTGACAAAATCCTGAGGCGCTCCCGCACTCGCAATGTTGTACATCTGGCTGGACTGAACATCGACACCGCCAACTGCATCAACTAATCCGGCAAGGGCTAAGCGTTGCATTACTAGCGTTCCATCTATGGGAATGCCACTTGCCAACGTGAGCCCGCGTTGTATTTGCTCTGGTAGTTGGATCGCACCCGCTGTGTACATATCCATCAACCCCGCATCGCCCATGTCGAGAACGACATGAGGTGCAAAATTCAAAACGTGTAAAGTGCCAGGACCACGAATCAACAATGCTGTTCCGACGATGTGATTCTTACTATCAGCGACCTGAACCAACAATCGGTCAATTTTTTTAGGCACTTCTGTGCTTGTCGGAGTTGGCGCCGCAGTCAGGTACGCAGGTAGTGGATCAGGTTGACCTTGGCCTTTGACGTAGAACAAACCTGTTAACGCAGCGACGGCAGCCACGCTCGCTACTAGCCAACGAAGGAAAGGTGGGACTCGATTCACGTGAGGTACAACGAATTTTCTTTGACATACGTGGTGACAGATTCCGGAACTAAATAACGGCAGTCATCGCCGAGCGCATACCGTGCTCGTAGTTGGGAAGCTGACACGCGTACTTCAGGCATCGATACTCGGATGAAATCAAAAGGTGCAGACACATCTGGGTCTCCTTGACGATTGACTACCACTACCGTTACTTGTTGCACAAAGCGCTCCCACTCATGCCACGTTGTCAAAGTGGCGAGCACATCTTCGCCAACTATCCAAAAAAATTCATCATTCGGCAACTGAGCAGTAAGTCTGTCCATCGTTTCCACGGCGTACGTTGGTCCATCGTGCGTAATTTCAATATCACTTGCAGAAAAGCGCGCGTCTGAATCAATCGCACGTTGCACCATCGCAAGTCGGTCGACTGCTGGCGCGATTGATACACCAGCTTTTTGCCATGGCTGTCCAGCCGGAATAAACAAAACCCGGTCCAGGTTAAGTTCGCGATACACCTCGCTGGCTGCAATCAAGTGACCAACATGAATCGGATTGAAGGTTCCACCCATAATGCCTATGCGCATCGTGGTGTCATCTCCTTTCCTAGCCGTACGTGTACTGCTCGCATCAGCACACCGGACTCATCACTAATCCGATGTCCAGGTCTGTGCCACATGACACAAACTGTGTTGGCGAAAAACCGCACTAGCCCTAAGCCTAGTAACTAGATTGAGACTCACAACGTGCGCGGATTCAAAAAGGCAGGCTCGCATGGAACATTTTGATCATGTGGTTGTCGGTGGCGGTGCCATGGGCGCAGCAACGGCTTGGCAGTTAGCGCGGCGTGGTCATTCTGTTGCCCTAGTTGAGCAATTCGATGTCGCTCATAACCGTGGGAGTTCGCATGGCGGTGTGCGGATTTTTCGCTTCGCCTACCGAAACCCGCTCTACACCCAGTTGGCCATTGACTCGCTTGCCCAGTGGCGCGAGCTCGAAGCTGAAACCAGCCAAGTTCTCTTGGAACAAATTGGAAACGTCGACCATGGTGTGGAGCGCTCCATTCGTGAAATCAGTGACGCACTGACCCGTTTTGAACGCCCCTTCGATCTGCTTACAACTGCTCAGGCACAAGAGCGTTGGCCTGGAATGAAGTTTGCCGATCATGTGATATTCAGTCCAGATGGTGGTCGGTGTGCCGCTGATGACACGGTTCGCGCGCTCTATCGCCGCATCACAGAACTGGGTGGTGAGATTTTTACGAACACGATCGTTGAAGACATAGAAATTTCAGGCGACATCGCCACCGTGGCAACATCAGCTGGGACCTTCCGAACGCGTTCCGTGGTGGTTGCGGCTGGCGCTTGGGTAGAAAAACTTGTCGGTCGTCTCGTGACATTGCCGCCCTTGACAATAGACATGGGTCAACCTGTGCATTTTCAACCACACAATCAATTCGAGGATGAGAATCTGTGGCCAAGTTTTATTCATCATGCAGTTGATGATGACCACAACTCTGTTGTATCAGGCGGTGCCTACGGGCTATATACGCCTGGCGAAGGATTCAAAATCGGCAAAGAACAAACTGGACATGTTGTTGACCCAGATAACCGCGATTTTTCACTTATCCCTGAGTGGACACAAGCAACCAAGGAATACGCACGCGAATGGTTCCCGGGACTTGACATTGAATCTGCAACTGCTGTCACATGCCTGTTCACCAATACACCCACAACCGACTTCGTGATTGATCGAGTCGGACCGCTGACTGTGTCTTCACCTTGCTCAGGTCACGGATTTAAATTCGTTCCACATATCGGCAAACTCACAGCTGACTTAGCGTGTGGCAGCACTCAGTCAGTTCCGCAGTGGCGATTTAGAAGTCACTAGCCATGCGAGTTACCGGCAAAAACTCCAGGTAATCTGCAGGTGTTCTTGTTATGCGTCGGTTTCGATTGCGTCGAGGCTCTCATCATGCACCGCATTAATGTCAGATAAATCTGCTTCAACATCACTGTCGGCCAATGTGCCATCAGTAGGAGTTTGTCCAGTACCCCATTGACGCTTGCGATGTTCGGCCAGTCGCTTATCTGCATTCGGTCGGTGTTGGTCATACAAACGGTTATCAGTTCCTCGTGGACCCTGATGCAGATCGCCGATCGTCGGCTGCCAGTCAAACACCACTGCATTTGTGCCTTCGCCGATCACTACTTCGCTACCGGCAGTTGCACCAGCCTTGGCAAGTTCAACTTCAATACCTGCTCGTGCCAGTCGATCTGAAAGGTAACCCACCGCTTCATCGTTTGAAAAATCAGTCTGTCGAATCCATCGATCAGTACGTTCACCAAGAACTCGGTAGCGGTAAGAGTCCTCACCAGTACGTTCGACCTTGACGATGAATCCACTGTCATCAATTCCCTTTGGCTTAACCACAATGCGCGGTCGAACCGAAGCCGCAACTTCAGCAGCAGCGCGAGCATCCTTAACAATCTCGGCTAACGCAAATCCAAGTTCCCGAAGTCCTTCATGGCTCACAGCGGACACTAAGAACGTGCGATAGCCACGGGCATGCAAATCTGGCAACACAATCTCAGCCAGATCGCGGCCCTCAGGAATATCAACTTTGTTCAACACAACAACGCGTGGTCGATCCTCAAGACCGCCATATTGCGACAATTCGTTTTCAATAATGTCCAAGTCGGTAACGGGGTCACGGCCAGATTCCAACGTCGCACAGTCCAAGACGTGCACCAAGGCAGCACAACGCTCAATGTGCCGCAAGAACTCCAGTCCCAAACCCTTGCCCTGACTCGCGCCAGGTATCAAACCTGGCACATCAGCCATTGTGAAAACCATTTCACCGGCTTGGACTACTCCAAGATTCGGTTCCAATGTGGTGAAAGGGTAATCAGCGATCTTGGGACGAGCTGCAGACATTGCAGCGATCAAAGATGACTTACCAGCGCTTGGATAACCAACAAGGCCCACATCTGCAACAGTCTTCAGTTCCAAAACAATATCGCGTTCAATGCCTGGCTCACCTAGCAGTGCAAAGCCAGGAGCCTTACGACGTGTTGAAGCCAACGAGGCATTACCTAAACCACCACGGCCACCAGCAGCAATCACAAACTGAGTGCCATGACCAACAAGATCAGCGATGAGTTCGCCATCCGCAAATGAGACCACAGTGCCATCTGGAACAAACAGTTCTAGATCGGCGCCATGCGCCCCATTGCGATGATCACCATGTCCTGGCTTGCCATTACCACCGAAGCGGTGAGGCGCACGGTGAAAATCCAACAATGTTGTGACGGAATTGTCGACTGTCAAAATAACGTCGCCACCCTTGCCGCCATTACCGCCATCTGGACCACCGAGGGGTTTAAATTTTTCACGGTGAACTG
Source organism: Actinomycetes bacterium (assembly GCA_037131045.1). Classification (GTDB taxonomy): domain Bacteria; phylum Actinomycetota; class Actinomycetes; order S36-B12; family UBA5976; genus UBA5976. Next base: position 9,826 of record JBAXRV010000043.1, on the reverse strand, counting down.
AGGCGCACCCATGCCCACCGTCTCCACCGCGAACATGGAGAACAACGCGATCAATGAAACTTGTCATTACGTGCACCTCCCTAAATTTCTTTTGCGCTTACCTGGCATATTTCATGTCTTAAGCGAACACCCGCTAGTGAACACCAATTTTAAAAAGTCTGGTCGAGATTTTCCCAAAGGAAAAGCGGGCCCAAGTTTGGACCCGCTTTAGCCACAAGAATTCGTTTGCGAATTATTCCGCAGGAACGATGTTGACGACGCGACGTCCGCGACGGCTACCGAATTGAACCGCGCCTGCAGCCAATGCGAATAACGTATCGTCGCCACCACGGCCAACGTTTAATCCTGGGTGAAAGTGAGTTCCACGTTGGCGAACAATAATTTCGCCGGCATTAACAATCTGTCCACCAAAACGCTTAACGCCAAGACGCTGCGCATTCGAGTCGCGACCGTTACGTGTGCTGGAGGCACCCTTTTTATGAGCCATGGTTAACCTACTTCTCAGTCTTCTTAGGAGCTGCCTTCTTAGCGGCAGTCGGTGTTGCCTTCTTCGCTGGAGCCTTCTTAGCAGGTGCTTTTGCAGCAGCCTTCTTCGCAGGAGCCTTAGCAGCAGGTGCTTTTGCAGCAGCCTTCTTCGCTGGAGCCTTAGCAGCAGGTGCTTTGGCTTCAGACGGAGCAACAGGTGCGTCGTCTTCTGGAGCTTGCGCAACCGGTGCTGGCGTTGCTTTCACAACAGGAGTTTTAGCAGGAGTCTTCTTTACAGCTGGCTTATCTTTCACTGCGGTGATTTTGTCAGCAAGCGCAATCTTGACATCGCCAATTGAAATGATCTGCACATCGGTCAAATCGGAGCGATGTCCTTGACGGCGACGGTAGCCAGTCTTGTTCTTGTAACGCAAGATCTCAATCTTTGGGCCACGGCTGTGATCAACAACTTCACCAGTAACAGTGATCGCATTAAGCGCCTTGATGTCTGAGGTGACTTTGTCACCATCAACAACAAGCAGCGTCTGCAACGTCAGGGTTTCGCCTGGCTTTGCACTAACGCGGTCAACAGTAATCAAGTCGCCGACCGATACTTTCTCCTGGCGGCCACCAGCACGAACGATCGCGTACACAGCATTTCTCCTTGAAATTGGGGGCTTCGGTCTAGCAAAATCCTTAAACCGTAAGCCTCATAAGGTTACGGACTAAAGGGCATTGGGGTCAAACTGAGATATCTTCGTCCAGGTCGCTATGGTCATGATCGGCGTCATTCTCTGGCGAATTCTCGACGTCGTGGTCATTGTTCCGGCCAGGCTTATGGCGTTTTCCTTGATTCTTAGGGGAATTTGCCCCATGAGTGCCATCCATATGAATAGTCACTCCCCGGCCATTGCAATGGTCACATTGCTGGCCAAAGACCTCAAGAAGTCCGGCACCGATTCGCTTACGAGTCATCTGAACCAGCCCAAGAGAGGTCACTTCGGCGACCTGATGCTTCGTGCGGTCACGTCCGAGGCACTCAATAAGGCGACGAATGACCTGATCTCGGTTGCTTTCCAGAACCATGTCGATGAAGTCAATGACGATAATGCCACCAATGTCGCGAAGTCGAAGCTGGCGAACAATTTCCTCAGCGGCTTCCAAGTTGTTCTTGGTAACCGTCTGCTCCAGATTGCCACCTTGCCCGATGAACTTTCCAGTGTTGACGTCAACAACAGTCATAGCCTCAGTACGGTCAATCACGAGTGACCCACCTGATGGCAGGTACACCTTGCGATCGAGCGCTTTGGCAATCTGTTCATCAACTCGGTACTCAGTAAATGCGTCAACACTTCCAACATATTTTTCTAAGCGCTCAGCTAAGTCAGGAGCAACATAGGTGACGTAATTTTCAACGGTGTCCCATGCGTCTGCTCCCGAAATAACAAGCTTCTTAACATCCTCATTGAAAATGTCACGCACAACCTTGATGGAAATATCGGGCTCGCCGTACAACATTGTCGGAGGCGACGCAGTCTTGCTCTTTGCTTCAATATCAATCCACTGCGCAGTCAGACGCGCAACGTCGCGCTGCAATTCTTCTTCGCTTGCACCTTCTGCTGCGGTACGAACAATGACACCTGCATCTTCTGGGACTACCTGGCGAAGAATGGACTTCAAACGAGTCCGCTCCCGATCTGGCAGCTTGCGAGAAATACCGGTCATCGGATTGTTTGGAACATAAACCAAGAATCGACCCGGTAATGAAATCTGACTTGTCAGTCGAGCACCCTTTTGACCAACAGGATCTTTTGTCACTTGAACCAAGACCGGGTCACCAGTCTTCAGTGCAGTTTCAATTTTCTTCGGCTGACCTTCCATGCCAGCGGCATCCCAGTTCACTTCACCGGCATACAACACAGCATTACGACCCTTGCCGATGTCAACGAATGCAGCTTCCATACCGGGGAGCACATTTTGTACTCGGCCCAAGTAAACGTTGCCCACAAGTGAGCCGCTGCTGGACTGGTTAATGTAATGCTCAACCAAGATGCCATCTTCAAGAACTGCAATCTGAGTCTTAGGACCTTCTTGACGTACAACCATGACACGTTCCACGTTTTCGCGGCGAGCCAAAAATTCTGATTCGGTCAAAATTGGTGCACGACGACGACCGCTATCGCGACCATCACGACGACGAGCACGCTTTGCATCGACGCGCGTTGAACCTGATTCATCCCCAGCTTCACGATTGCGATTGCGCTTACGTTTGCGAGCAGCACTGGCAGGGCTTTCCGCGTCGCCATCTACTGAATCTTCAGAAGACTCACTGGACTCATCACCTGTTGACGTTGTATCAGCATCGTCAGCATCCGAATGCGCCCGATTCTTATTCTTACCCTTGCCACGACGATTACGGTTACGGTTGCGGTTTGTACTCGAGCGCTCTTCGCTACCTTCGCCACTACCCGCAACTGCGTCACTGGCATCGGTACCCTCAGACTCTGCAGCTTTCTTCGCAGCAACCTTCTTCGCAGGAGCCTTCTTCTTTTGGCCCTTAATCGGAAGTTTGCCCTCGCTGGCTACTGCAAGTTCAGCCTTATCTGGCTTATCAGCCGACCTCTTACGCGGCGCAGCTGGAAGCTCAGGGGCCGCCTGGAAAATTGGCACTGCAATAGGCGACTTCTTAACAGGCGCTTTCTTGGCAGCGCCATCTTTAGCAGCAGCTACTTCGCCTGCAGGCGGACCAGCAGGACGCTGGGCAGCACGACGTTTTGGTTTAGTTGTTTCCTCATCCGACATAATGTCGTTCTCCTATTCAACCCACTACAAGAACGAACTTTCATCCCTGCGGTGAGTGATCACCCACGCCCCGGAGGGCGCATAAGCCTGTGTACAACGATGTGGAACTCAAACTTGAGAGCGGTCTGCGGCAAGTGGATCGCCGACTGACCAGCCATCTTCAAGTAGTGGGCCTTGTGCCAGTCTGGTTATCCGCGAGGGAGCCACTGGTACGAGATCCGCAATCTTTGAAAGAGCTGCTAGAACATCGTCTGGTCGAACGGTTGGCACGCCATGCCGAACGACTAAAGCAAGTATGGCACAGTTTGGGTCAATCCCTGATTCATCAGGTGTTTCAAGGGTTTCGAGTGTTGTGGCGGTGCCAGTGAGCGCTGAGTGCTGCGCAACAACCGCACGCACAACTGCCTGCCGAGCATCAAATACCCGCATCCCCGACTTAGTCATACGTTCAACAAGGACCTCATCAGCGGCCAAGAATGTCGTAAGCGCCTCGCTGAGAACCTGTGGTGAAATGCCAGGTAATTCAATCTGCCAGTGACTCGCTTCTAGCCGGGCAACAAAATCTGAAGTGCTGGCGATGACCACATCAAGAATGTCTAATCCTGGTGGCAAGACTGCATCGAGTTTCTCGCGTAACTTAATCGGATCGCATTCCTTGAGTACGCCAATTTCGACATATTCTGCTTCGCTCGCTACACCAGTAGGTGCCGCATTGGCATACGACACTTTGGGATGCGGCGAGAATCCAGAACTATATGCCATCGGAACATCAGCACGGCGTAATGCCCGCTCAAATGCCCGTTGGAAATCCCGATGCGACGTAAAACGAAGTCGACCGCGCTTTGCGTGTTGGATTCGAAGCTTTTGAACCGCGGGTACATTTTCGCGGCCAGACTCACGAGCCACTCAGGACAACCTCGGAACGAATTGTTGGCAGCGGTAATAGGACAGCGCCTGTTGGGCCAACCTGAATCTCAGTTCCCATGTGGTCACAAACGCCACAGTCAAAACATGGAGTCCAACGGCAGTCATCCACTTCAACATCATTAAGTGCATCTTGCCAATCAGCCCAGAGCCACTCTTTGTCAAGACCTGAATCTACGTGATCCCAAGGCAGCACTTCGGAAAGCTCACGCTCGCGAATCGTGTACCAGTTCACGTCGACAACATCATCGGCAAATGCCTTCTCGGCCGCGGCCATCCAACGGTCATACGAAAAGTATTCGCTCCAGCCATCGAATCGGGCACCATCGCGCCACACTTGCTCAATAACACCACCAACACGTCGATCACCGCGTGACAGTAAGCCTTCAACAATTCCGGGCTTGCCATCGTGATAACGAATGCCGATGCTCTTTCCATATAATTTGTCACTGCGAATCGCATCGCGCAGTTTGTAAAGCCGCGAGTCCGTTGTTTCGTGATCCAGCTGCGCTGCCCATTGGAACGGTGTGTGTGGCTTTGGTACGAAGCCACCAATAGACACCGTGCATTTGATGTCCTTGCGCCCTGTTGCTTCCCGACCCGCCTTAATTACTTCATGAGCTAGTCGAGCAATCTGCAAAACATCTTCATCTTCTTCAGTAGGTAGGCCGCACATAAAGTACAACTTCACTTGGCGCCAACCAGCCGAATAAGCAGCGGTTACAGTACGTACTAGATCTTCCTCAGTCACCATCTTGTTGATGACTCGGCGAATCCGCTCGCTTCCACCTTCGGGCGCAAACGTCAATCCACTGCGGCGACCATTGCGCGACAATTCGTTCGCTAGATCCACATTGAAAGCATCAACTCGAGTGCTTGGCAGCGATAACGCTGTTTCGGTACCTTCGTAGCGATCTGCTAAACCTTTAGCAATAGCGCCAATTTCGCTGTGATCGGCACTGGATAACGACAGCAAGCCAATTTCTTCATAGCCCGTTGCCTTCAAGCCTGTATCGACCATCTCAGCAATGGTCGTCATGGAACGCTCTCGCACTGGACGAGTGATCATGCCTGCTTGGCAGAACCGGCAACCACGAGTACAGCCTCGGAAAATCTCGACGCTCATGCGCTCATGCACACTTTCAGCAATCGGAACGAGCGGCGCTTTCGGATACGGCCAGGCATCCAAATCCATCACAGTGTGCTTCGACACTCGCCACGGAACATCAGGATGATTTGTCACGACTCGGCGAATACGGCCGTCTTCTAAATACTCAACGTCATAAAACTTAGGGACGTACACAATGCCAGACTTAGCAAGACGTAGAAGTAATTCATCGCGACCGCCGGGTGAACCCGAGCGCTTGAAGTCAGCGATGATATCTGACACTGCAAGTGCAGCCTGTTCTCCATCGCCAACAACGGCAGCATCAATGAAGCGTGAAATTGGTTCAGGATTAAAGGCCGCATGCCCACCTGCAATCACGATGGGGTCATTGTCACCACGTTCACTTGCGTGAATGGGAAACCCAGCAAGGTCAATCGCGTTGAGCATGTTGGTGTAACCCAGCTCCGTTGCAAAAGACAAACCAAAAACGTCAAACGCGCCCACGGGACGGTGCGCATCAACTGTGAACTGTGGAACGTTTTGTTCGCGCATTAATTTTTCAAGATCTGGCCACACTGCATAAGTGCGCTCGCACAATACATCAGCGCGCTCATTGAGAACTTCATACAAAATTTGAACGCCTTGATTCGGAATTCCCACTTCGTAGGCATCTGGGTACATCAAGCACCAGCGCACAGTGACGTCATCCCACGGCTTAATAACCGCGTTCAATTCACCACCAACGTACTGAACAGGTTTTTGTACGAAAGGAAGTAGGCGTTCTAGTGCAGGAAATACGGACTGCACGCTCATGTTGGGTCCTCGCTATAGATTCGGGAAAAACAACGCAATCTCACGAGCAGCAGACTCAGGTGAGTCCGAACCGTGAGACACGTTATTTTGCATTTCCGTTGCAAGATCGCCACGGATTGTGCCTGGGGCTGCATTCGATGGATTAGTAGCACCCATCATCGTGCGCCATCCCGAGATGGCGTCGTTTCCTTCAATGACAGCTGCCAACAATGGGCCGCTGGTAATGAAATCGACAAGGTCCTTAAAGAACGGCTTGCCATCATGTTCGCCATAGTGATTCTCTGCAGTTGCGCGATCGAGAGTGCGCAACTCAAGAGCGATGAGCTTGTAGCCGCGAGTTTCAATGCGCTTAAGCACTTCACCCACTAGACCACGAGCAACACCATCAGGCTTAACAAGGACCAAGGTACGTTCAGACATGTTCCCTATTTTAGGGCTTTCGCGCGGTCTACTTTGTCACTCAGATTTATGGCCAAAACCCACACAATAGCGAAGATAATTCCCGGAACCAGGAATGGATGAATCGCCATTCCTTTTGCAATCACGATTCCTTGCATGATTGAACCAGTGAAAAGTGCGGTCCGTCGATCGCGGCGAAGTCCACCCACTGTCAGTATGCAAAGGACAATCAGTCCAAATCCCGCAATCAACACATCGTGTTTGGAGTACCCGTAAATCACGATTGCGACGGGCATTGCAAGCCCGATCACAATAGCTTCCAAAATAAAGAGCGAACTTCCCATTACTTTCATCAGACCCTCGTAACTCCTAGAAGCGCGCGACCCAATGCCGCTGTAACAACCGAACCTGTGACCACAACACCGACACCGGTTGTGCCTGCTGCATCCGCAAGTCCGATTGCCACATCAATGGCATCGGAAAGAAACTCGGCGGTGTGAACCCGGTCAGATCCAAAGACACCCTCGGCACGTGCCTTGATGTCGGGAACCGACATAGCCCGCGGTGACCCATTCCATGTGACCACGATTTCATTAAACATTGGTTCAAGTGCCTCCAGGACACCTACGACGTCTTTGTCACCCATAACGGACACCACACCAATGATGTAGTCAAATGTAAATGACTCCTCAAGTGCGGATGCCAAAACTGAGGCACCGTGTGGATTGTGCGCTGCATCCACAATCACAGTTGGACTGCGCCGCACTACCTCGAGTCGACCGGGTGATGTCACATTGGCAAACCCCGCGCGCACTGCATCTTCGTTCAGTGGAAGCACGGCACCAAAAAATGCTTCAACTGCCGCTAACGCAACACTGGCATTCCTCGCTTGGTGTGCACCGTAAAGTCCGAGTAATACATCGTCGTATTGCGCGTGAAGTCCATTGAACGAAACAACCTGACCACCCACAGCAACAGAACGCTGAGTAACACCAAACTCGACACCTTCACGCGCAACCGTGGCATCCATATCAACACACTGGGTCAAAATCATTTCTAACGCCTCAGGAACTTGTTGGGCGATGATTGCTGTGCCTTCACGTTTTATGATTCCAGCTTTTTCTCGAGCAATATCCGCGATGGTGTCACCCAGGTAATCCATGTGATCAAGACCAACGGGTGTAATGACACTGACTTGAGCTTGCACAACATTCGTTGCATCCCACGTTCCGCCCAGTCCCACTTCGACAATCGCAACATCAACCGGTGCATCCGCAAACACTGCAAATGCCAAGCCCGTGAGCACCTCGAAATACGACATCGCTGGACCGCCACTTGCAAGGCTTTCGGTGTCCACTAGAGCAAGGTAAGGCTCTAGTTCGTCGTATGCCTCAACAAAGCGTTCGGCTGAAATCGGTTCACCATTGAGTCGAATCCGCTCAGTTAACGAATGCAGGTGGGGGCTTGTCACTAAGCCGGTGTTCAGCCCCATCTCACGAAGCAAACTCTCAACCATTCGCGAAGTGGATGTTTTGCCATTTGTGCCCGTTATATGAATGACGGGATAGGCCAAATGCGGGTCAGCCAACAATGTCATTAAGTGGCTGATTCGATCCAAACTGGGTTCGATTTTGGTCTCTGGCCACCTCGACCCTAAGACTTCCTCAAGGCGGGCAAGCTCGGCTTGAGCAGCAGCAGTCATGGGTTAAGTCTAGGTTCGGCTATCTGGCAGAATGACCTCGTGACTTCATCGCGTGTTCCTGACAAGCCATCACTAGATGGCCTAGAGCAACTATGGGCTGATAAGTGGGAAAACCAAGGCACTTATGCCTTTGATCGCGCGGCAACGCGTGAAAATGTTTTTTCCATCGATACTCCTCCTCCCACCGTGAGCGGTTCGCTGCACGTGGGCCACGTCTTCTCGTACACCCACACAGACTGCATCGCTCGATACCAACGTATGCAGGGCAAGAGCGTCTTCTATCCCATGGGCTGGGACGACAACGGACTTCCGACTGAACGTCGAGTACAGAACTATTTCGGGGTTCGCTGCGATCCGTCACTTCCCTATGACCCATCATTTGTGCCACCTGCCGAGCCTGGCAAAGATGTGCTGGCAATTTCTCGCCGTAACTTTGTTGAACTGTGTGTGCAACTGACTCTGGAAGATGAAAAAGCATTTGAGGATCTGTGGCGTCGACTCGGAATCAGCGTCGATTGGAAGATGACCTACCAAACTATTGGAAAAGACTCGCAGGCCATTTCACAACGCGCGTTTCTGCGCAACCTGGCCCGCAACGAGGCCTATCAAAATGAAGCACCAACACTGTGGGATGTTACATTTCGAACTGCAGTAGCACAGGCAGAACTCGAAGACCGGGAACGACCTGGTGCGTATCACCGAATCGGATTCACTCGCCCTGACGGTGAAAAAGTTTTTATTGAAACCACACGGCCAGAGTTAATTCCTGCGTGTGTTGCGCTCGTGGCACATCCTGATGATGACCGCTACAAACCACTTTTCGGCACCACAGTTCGTACGCCACTTTTTGATGTTGAAGTTCCCGTTGTTGCTCATACCCTGGCTGATCCTGAAAAGGGATCAGGTATCGCAATGATTTGTACGTTCGGCGACACCACCGATGTGACCTGGTGGCGTGAACTGCAATTGCTTACCCGGCCCATCATGGGGTGGGATGGTCGGATTCTCTCGGAAACTCCCGACTGGATTACAACTGAGCTTGGCAAAGATGTTTACTCAGCACTTGCCGGATTAACTGCGCACTCAGCTAAAGAAAAAATTGCTGAACTTCTTAAAGAGCATGGTGACTTAGTCGGCGAAATCCGTCCCATCACACATCCTGTGAAATTTTTCGAAAAAGGTGACAAGCCACTCGAGATTGTCACTACTCGCCAGTGGTACATCCGCAACGGCGGACGTGACGAAACGTTGCGTGATGAACTTGTTGCACGCGGAAGCGAAATTACTTGGCACCCATCACACATGCAGGTGCGTTACGAAAACTGGGTCGGTGGCCTCAATGGTGACTGGCTGATTTCGCGACAACGATTCTTCGGAGTGCCTATCCCCGTGTGGTACGCACTTGATGGTGAAGGAAATCCAATCTGGGATCGCATTCTGACCCCATCAGATGCGCAGCTTCCCATTGATCCGTCGTCGCAATGCCCCGACGGCTTCACCGAAGATCAGCGCGGAAAACCCAATGGCTTCATGGGTGATCCTGATGTTATGGACACCTGGGCAACATCATCGCTGACGCCTCAAATTGCAGGCGGCTGGACCACGGATGATGA
>JBAXRV010000042.1:0-15579 GCA_037131045.1 Actinomycetes bacterium | reverse complement strand
CGGGATTTGAACCCGTGTACACGGCTTTGCAGGCCGTTGCCTCGCCTCTCGGCCATTCCACCGTGATGTCCATGCCGGACATTCCGAGCGGACGACGGGATTCGAACCCGCGACCCTCACCTTGGCAAGGTGATGCTCTACCACTGAGCCACGTCCGCATGATCAGGACAAGTCCTGACTGCGTAAGACTAGCCCAAACTAGCGAATCCTTCAAAGTCAGGGACCTGTCAAGCGTGCACCATCGTCTGGGTTTTTCCGGATTGTCGGTGGTGTCGCACACTACCTCGAGGAGTTTCATAAGGTGGTCATATGAGTGAAGCGGTTGCGATATTTGGGAACACAATTGCGCGCAACCTTCAAGAAATTAGCTTCGACTCACGGTCCTTAGAAGAGCCCGGTTGGTGGGCTGTGACGCAAACTTTTGAGGGAGAGTTTGCCGCATTTCGTTTTCAGGATGTAAGTGTCTTTGAAGAACTTCCACGCTCAAGTGGTCACTTAGCCAAGCGGGGAAAGTGGCACTCGTCAATGTCTGAAGATCAGTACAAGAGCGCAGTCGAAATGTTGCGCGATGACATTGCACGTGGCTGGGTCTATCAGGCAAATCTATGCCGGGTATTAACGTCATTTAGTGACGAAGCAATTGACCCGCTAGAGCTTTACGTACGATTGCAGACACACAACCCATCGCCTCATGGCGGGCTACTTCACGTTCCAGAACACGACGTGGTTGTTGTGAGCGCATCACCAGAACTTTTTATCTCACGTAAGCACAATCAATTGGCGTCGAGTCCGATTAAGGGCACGGCTACACAGGCAAGTGAACTTTTGGCCAAAGACAATGCCGAGAACATCATGATTGTTGATTTGGTTCGTAATGATCTTGCGCAAGTATGTGAGACCGGCTCGGTACATGTGGACGATCTCTTACGTGTTGAGGAGCATCCCGGTCTAGTGCACCTTGTTTCTGACATCGTTGGAAACGTGGCTGCGGATATAACTTGGGCGCAGATTTTGAAAGCACTGACACCGCCAGGGTCGGTCAGCGGCGCTCCTAAAAGTAGTGCACTTGAAGTTATAGGTCGTCTCGAGTTGTCGCCACGAGGAATCTATTGCGGAGCGTTTGGATGGGTAGACACTCTCACTCAGACTGCATCCATAGCGGTTGCAATTCGCACGTTCTGGCAATCCAAAAACGGTAATGGTTATGACTTGCACTTTGGCACTGGTGCAGGAATTACATGGGGCAGCGAACCGCAAGGCGAGTGGCATGAGACGCAATTGAAAGCGGAACGGCTGCTGTCCATTGTTGATGGTCGCTTAGGATGAAATACATGAACCATTTGCAGTTCTGCACATCTAGACTTGGTGAGCACCAGCAAAACCTTCACGCAATAGTGGCTAGCAGCGCACAGATTTCACGCAAAGCAACGGGATACTAGGTCACACATGCGAGAACGTGCATACAAGTCTTACCGCAAAAGTCGCGAGAAGGCCCGTGGCTCCAAGCCACTTGATCTTGCTTGGCGTGCTGTTATTTTTCTCATGGGACTCACGCTCCTGGGATTAGGCATTCTTTTTCTGGTTTTCCCAGGTCCTGGCTGGCCAATTTTATGGATTGGATTGGTTGTTCTGGCCACTGAGTTCGCGTGGGCGAATCGATTTCTTGAGCCGATAACCCGATTTCAAGCTCGCGTGATCACAGTGGTGTCTACAAGAATTTCCCGCACATTGCGCAAAACCATTCTCGTGACGTGTGCCTTGCTTGTTTTATGCGCCTTGTACTTCTATGTCAGGGTTTGGGGATTCAACTCGCAGGGATTGTTTGAAATACGTAGTTGGGTACGCGCAAAAACACCCTGGTCCTGAACCCATGCCTAAAGAATTCAAGCGAGCACGGCGTGCGATAAAGTGACCGCATGGGCGATTAGCTCAGTGGTAGAGCGCTTCGTTCACACCGAAGAGGCCACTGGTTCGAACCCAGTATCGCCCACGGATTGACAACGCTAAAGAAAGAGCAGACGTGCCAAAGGTAATTGTCGGGCCAGACAAAGTAAGCACCGAGATTGAATCCGGCGCAACGGCCTTCGACGTCGTCGGTGATAAAGCTCGCCAAGTCGTTGTAGCCCGAGTGAATGACGCAATCGTTGATTTATCGCACTTACTTTCTGATGGCGATGTTGTCGAGCCAATACTCATCACTACGCCCGAAGGTCTTTCCGTATTGCGCCATAGTGTCGCGCATTTGGTCGCACAAGCAACACAGTCACTATTTTCAGATGTACACCTTGGCGTTGGACCACCTATTAAAGATGGATTCTTTTATGACTTCGGAACGCAACGTACATTTACACCCGAAGACTTGGACGCTATTGAAAAACGCACAGTTGAGATCATCAACTCAGGTCAACGCTTCACACGCCGCCACACTGACCGTGAAAATGCCCGATTAGAACTAGCTCATGAGCCATTCAAAATTCGTTTGCTCGGTGCGGATGACAATGCACATGTGTTAAACGAAGACGTGATGGAAGTTGGCGGTGGCGAACTTACGATTTATGACAACATCGATTTGAGAAGCGGCGATCGCAAGTGGGGAGATCTGTGCCGCGGACCGCATGTTCCCGACACTAGATACTTAGATGCACGTGCCGTGAAGTTAATGAGGTCTTCGGCCGCATATTGGCTCGGCGATCAGAAGAATGAGTCGATGCAGCGGGTCTACGGAACTGCATGGGCGAGTAAGGATGATCTGAAAAATTACTTGAACATGTTGGCAGAGGCCGAAAAGCGCGATCATCGTCGACTTGGAGTTGACCTTGACCTCTTTTCATTCCCAGATGAGATTGGTTCCGGTCTTGCGGTTTTTCATCCAAAGGGTGGAATTATTCGCCGACAGATGGAGGACTACTCACGCGTACGACACGAAGATGCTGGGTACGAATTTGTCTATACTCCTCACATCACCAAGGGTGCGCTTTTTGAACAGTCAGGACATCTTGATTGGTACAAAGAGGGAATGTTCCCCGCAATGCACCTCGATGAAGAGCTACATCCCGATGGAACTGTCAAACGACAAGGCCAGGATTACTATCTCAAACCTATGAACTGCCCATTTCACAACTTGATCTTTAAGTCACGTGGTCGTTCCTACCGCGAATTGCCATTGCGGCTCTTTGAGTTTGGTTCCGTGTACCGATACGAACGCTCCGGTGTTATTCACGGCCTGACCCGCGTGCGCGGCATGACTCAAGATGACGCACACATCTATTGCACCCAAGAACAGATGCCTGGTGAACTAGGCAACCTATTGAGCTTCGTTTTGGATTTGCTGCGTGACTATGGGCTAGATGATTTCTATCTTGAGCTATCAACACGCAACCCTGATAAGTCAATTGGAACACAAGAAGAATGGGAATCTGCAACGCGTGCTTTAGAAAGTGCAGCAGCCGCGTCAGGATTGGACTTAGTCCCAGATCCTGGAGGTGCGGCGTTCTATGGTCCAAAAATTTCGGTGCAGGCACGAGATGCCATTGGACGTACTTGGCAGATGTCCACAATTCAGGTGGACTTTCAGTTACCGCAACGCTTTGAACTTGAGTACCAGGCCTCCGATGGAACACGCCAACGTCCAATCATGATTCACCGCGCGCTGTTCGGCTCCATTGAACGGTTTTTCGGAGTGCTACTGGAGCATTACGCTGGCGCCTTTCCAGTTTGGCTCGCACCGGTGCAAGTGGTTGGCATCCCCATTTCAGCTGCACACAACGACTACTTGGTCGACATTGCCGCGCAACTGAAAGCACGTGGCATTCGCGTAGAGGTGGATGCAAGCGACGAACGTATGCAGAAAAAGATTCGTACGGCTCAGACTCAAAAAGTTCCATACATGCTTATCGCTGGTGATGAGGACATGGCCGTTGGCGCGGTGTCGTTCAGATTCCGGGATGGATCACAGGAGAACGCGGTGCCCATTGCGGATGCGATTGACAAGATTGCCGCCGCAGTTCAACAACGAATTCAGGTTTAGACATGCCCGGCGCCGATTCCTGGGATCGAATCTGGGCTCCACATCGCCAAGAATATCTTGCCGATCAGGCAGGCAACTTCACTGACGATAACTGTCCGTTCTGCATCACGACCGATGTGAATGACGAGCTTGTCGTGTTTCACGGTGTTCACGCATTCGTGGTGATGAATAAATATCCCTATACAAATGGTCATGTCATGGTGTGCACGGTGCGCCACGTAGCACTGTACGACGAATTGGAAGCGTCGGAGCGGAATGAAATTTCGCAATTGACCGCTCAAGCGATGCGGGTGCTGCGCAATATTTCTGGCTGTGCTGGATTCAATATCGGAATGAACCAGGGGAAGGTCGCAGGTGCAGGAGTTGCTGGACATCTGCACCAACACATCGTTCCTCGATGGTCAAACGACATCAACTTCATGCCCATAGTGTCAGGAACTCGCGTGATGACGTCAGCTATTACACAGACTCGAGACTTGATCTCAAAAGCGTGGAATGACGACGTCTAATTCCTGTCCGGATTGAACAAAAGTGTCATGGAGTTCGATATCAGGAATGTATGCAAGGCCACCTGCGAGTGCCACGATACGGGCATTGCGAGTATTCCCTAAATATACGGACTGATCGTCCGTTATATTCCAAACTCGAGCGATGTTGCGTGTAATACCTACTCCATAAGCAACGGTGTCGAGGACTGCCTGGTCGGTTTTGCTCGACAAAGTTGCTACCCATCTTGGCGCAACCGTGTTGCACCATACTCGGATGATATCTTGACCGACACTGTTGTCAATGGGAGTCACGCTGACAACATCGAGCGACATCCAAGCGCGTTCCAAGGCAGTCACAGAGATTGGTAAACCCTGTTCATGCTGTTGATGGACATAATCTTCATCAGCAAGGTAAGCCAACTCGTTAAACAATTCGTCACGTCGTTCGGCGGTGAGTGCGATGTGTTCGGGGTCAGCGGGCGCGATGGTCACAGTGTGGTCAGTGTGGTCATGAATCTCTGCGGTTAAAATGTCATAAAGGCCCACGACACTGTCGTCGTGTTCGCTTTCGATCGGCAAATAGCGCACAAGTAAATCAGGTTCCAGGACGCGCTTGGCAATTGCAATGACTTCGTCAAAGTCGGCGCGGGCACGTATTGACCCCATCACCGCAATGTGACGCGGGATACTCATGTCGAGCGAATGTCGCCACAGATCAATGACATGAGGCGCGAGTCCTAGATCTCCGTCGATGACCACGAGAAACCCATCGCACATACCGAGAATTTCATCGCTGATTTGGGCTTGGGGTAGCGCAAGGACTCCGATGCCAGATAAGTCGAACATCACGCCACTGTCCAAAACGGCCTTCGCCCCAAGACTGACCAGAATATCTGCATCCTGGTCACTGCCAGGTAGGGCTACCAGAATGACAACTGACTTTAGGGTCTGGGGAGTAGTGGGTAACATCGTCATAACTCTTGAATGTTATTAGCCTTCTGGATAGGAGCCGACCATGCTGGACAACGCCAGCGTCCGAGCCCGAGTTTCTGTGGTCGTTGAACCACTTGCTCGGGGTTTACTCAGGGTCGGACTCAAGCCAGATACCGTGACGTGGAGTGGAGCCATCGCGGTTGTGTTGGCATCCATTGTCCTGCTACCACAGGGCCACTTTCTACTAGGCGGAATTATTTTTGGTGTCTTGGGTTTAAGCGATCTCCTAGATGGCACCATGGCACGACTTACAAATAAGGCCGGCCCATGGG
Organism: Actinomycetes bacterium; assembly: GCA_037131045.1. Taxonomy (GTDB): domain Bacteria; phylum Actinomycetota; class Actinomycetes; order S36-B12; family UBA5976; genus UBA5976. Next base: position 9,799 of record JBAXRV010000042.1, on the reverse strand, counting down.
GCGCATTCCTTGACTCAACGCTCGATCGCGTGGTCGATGCTTCGGTCTTAGGTGGAGTCATCGCTTACTACGTGGTCCACCCGTCACCTTCCTGGGCAGTTGCAACTGGATTGATCGCACTAGTGTCAGCTCAACTCACGTCGTACATACGCGCTCGCGCTGAGTCATTGGATGCAACGTGCAAAGTGGGTATCGGTGAACGATTCGAACGTTCGCTCATTCTGTGGATTGCGCTCATACTGCAGGGTTTGGGAATCAATGCCTTACCTTATGCACTCGTTGTGCTTGCTGTGATGTCTGTGATTACTGTTGCCCAGCGAATCATGCATGTACGAACGCAACTTCTCTCATGAAAGTGCCCGGGCTATTTGTAGACGCTAGTTACTGGCTGGGCTGGAACGCCCTATGGACTATGCCAGCGCCTGTCGCGCACCGCATTTTTGATGGACTGGCTCGCAGCGCATGGCGTCGACGCACACGGGGGATCCAACAACTTGAGCTGAACTTGAGTCGCGTCATGGATTGTGATGTGAATGATCCGCGTATTCGAGCGTTGAGCTTAGAAACCATGCGCTCGTACATGCGTTACTACTGTGAGACATTCCTTCTTCCTCGCTGGTCTGACGATGAATTGATAGGAAAAGTTCGCGCGGTCAATGTGGAACCGATAGAGGCAGCGATGGCAAGCGGTGGAGTGATACTGACACTTCCACACACTGGCAACTGGGACCATGCAGGAGCCTGGGCAGCGCTGCACTTCGGTTCACTTGCCACCGTGGCTGAGCGGTTGCGACCTGAAGGTGTCTTTCAAAAGTTTCTCGCAATGCGCACTGGTCGAGGGATGACGCTGATGCCGTTAACTGGTCAAGGTGGAATCTATGAATTTCTTCGTGATGAGGTTAACCAAGGACACCTTGTTGCGTTACTTGGTGATCGTGACGTTGCGAAGAACGGAATGGGTAATCAGTTTTTTGGACATCGCGCATCCTTGCCCATCGGCGCTGCAGTGTTAGCGATTGATACTGGACGACCGTTATTCACATGCTCACCTTGGTATGACGGCGATGAACTCGTTATCACATTTGATGAAGAGGTTACGTTTGATCGCGCTCCAGTTTTTGGGCGCGATCGGCTACGCAAAGCGCAGGAAATTTCAAGCACCGTGATCACTCGATTCGAAGGACACATTCGCGCACACCCTACGTCGTGGCATCAACTTCAGCCGATTTGGCCTGATCTCATAGCGGCACAGTAGCGCCATGAACATCGGAGTTGTCTGTCCTTACGCATGGGATATACCTGGCGGAGTAAGCGCACATGTGCACGACCTAGCAGATGCGCTCATCAAAATGGGTCACACTGTGAGCGTGCTCGCTCCTGCGGAATCTGACGAGGGATTGCCGGATTTCGTTGTGTCAACAGGTAGGCCTACGAAGATTCGATATAACGGTTCAATTGCCCGACTTAGTTTTGGTCCAGTGACTGCGCGAAAAGTGTCACGCTGGATTGCTGAAGGTCAATTCGACATTCTGCATGTTCACGAGCCACTTGCGCCAAGTTTGTCGGTACTTGCTTGCTGGGCTGCAAAAGGTCCGATCGTAGCGACCTGGCATTCGAGTATGGATCGCTCACGGATGCTACTGACGCTATCCAAACTTGCATTGACAGCGATGGAAAAAATCACGGCACGTATCGCAGTCAGTGAACCAGCTCGCACCACCTTGGTAGAGCATGTCGGTGGCGACGCGATCATCATTCCCAATGGCGTTGATACCGACGCATTCGCTTCCGCGCATGCGCTTCCAGGTTGGCCAGGAGATGGCCATTCACTTGTCTTCTTGGGTCGGGTTGATGAACCCCGCAAAGGATTGGCGGTGTTGCTCGACGCATGGCCAGCGATTCGCAGAGCTCATCCAACAACTCGGCTCTTAGTAGCTGGGCCTGGCGATGCAAGCGAATCCATATCTTCTCTGAGTGATTCTGATGCGCAAGCGATTACGTTCCTTGGCATGATCGATTCTGCAACCAAACCAGACGTGCTTGCTAGCGGAACTGTTTATGTCGCTCCCAATACTGGCGGTGAGTCGTTTGGAATTGTGTTGCTCGAAGCCATGGCATCTGGCACCCCAGTCGTAGCTAGTAATCTGCCAGCATTTCTTCGAGTGCTTGACAACGGACGCGCTGGAACCACGTTTATCAACGCAGATGCCCACTCGTTGGCAACAGTCGTTAACGACTTGTTGGATGATCCGGCGCGAAGGTCGCAACTGCATGCCCAAGGGCTACTGCGCGCACAAGAGTTTGATTGGTCTCGGGTGGCCGCGCAGATTGTTGCCGTATACGAGTCAATTTATCTACCAGGTGTCACAGTGCAACCAGACTTCGCCGGCCAGATGCTGGGTCGATTGGGTCGGATGAGGGTCACTGCACCAAGGAGTCAGCTGTGACTGCCTCACGTTTGATCGTTCTTGTTTGCGTACTCATCATGTGCTGGTTCCTTTCTCATCAGGCCGGACGTCTTGACAGACTGCATCACCGAGTGGAGACCACCCGCGCCGCCCTCGATACTCACTTGGCCAGGCGATCAGAAATCTGTATAGAGATATCACACTGTGCCGGTTTAGATCAGACAATTTCTGCAATGATGGCCAAAGCAGCCCGTGGCAGTCTGGCGGGCACAGATCAAGGTCTCGATGATCGAGCCAATGCAGAAAACATTTTGAGTCAGGCGCTGCACGTTGCCTTTGGTAGCACTGGTGACGTGCGCAAATACCGTAAAGATGCCGTCCTTAAAGGTCTCTTGAATGAACTCGTTGCCGAATCAAAGCGCGTTCAACTCAGCAGGCGATTCCATGCCGAGGCGGTAGGCGCCTGCAAACATGTGCGCCGCCAACGTCTTGTGCGACTGTTCCATTTGGCGGGGCACGCCGCACTGCCTGGCACCTTTGATTTCATGGACGAGCTGCCTGACCCGCTCGCGTAGAGCGAAGTAACCAAAGGTCGGTAGAGTGGGAACAGATTTACGGGTCTCACAAAGGATTCTCATGGCAACTCAGGCAAGCAATAAGCCAGTTACTGGTACCGACCGCGTCAAGCGAGGCATGGCAGACATGCTTAAAGGCGGCGTCATTATGGACGTCGTTGACGTCACTCAGGCAAAGATTGCTGAGGATGCGGGCGCAGTTGCTGTCATGGCCTTAGAGCGAGTGCCAGCTGACATACGTGCGCAAGGTGGCGTGGCACGCATGAGCGATCCAGACATGATTGAGAAAATTATCAAGGCAGTCTCAATCCCAGTCATGGCTAAGGCACGAATCGGTCATTTTGTTGAAGCTCAAGTTATTCAGAGTCTTGGCGTTGACTACATTGATGAATCCGAAGTACTTACTCCGGCGGACTACACACATCACATAGACAAGTTTCAATTCACGGTTCCTTTTGTGTGTGGCGCGACGAATCTCGGAGAGGCACTTCGTCGTATCAACGAAGGCGCCGCGATGATTCGTTCTAAAGGTGAAGCTGGTACTGGCGATGTGTCTAATGCAGTGACACACATGCGAACTATTGCAGGTGAGATTCGTCGACTCAGTTCGATGAGTAAAGATGAACTATACGTTGCTGCAAAGGAACTTCAAGCGCCGTATGACTTAGTTGTTGAGATTGCTAGTACCGGAAAACTCCCAGTTGTACTTTTCACTGCAGGTGGTATCGCAACACCAGCCGATGCGGCCATGATGATGCAGCTCGGTGCTGATGGTGTTTTCGTCGGCTCGGGCATTTTCAAATCTGGCGATCCCATCAAGCGTGCGAACGCCATTGTTCAAGCCACAATGCACTTCGAAGATGCTGACGCGGTAGCTAACGCCTCTCGTGGCCTTGGTGAAGCGATGGTCGGCATTAACGTTGCTGACATTCCTGTTCCTCACCGCTTGGCAGATCGCGGCTGGTAATGAGCAAGAACCCAACGATTGGGGTTCTTGCCATCCAAGGTGATGTGCGAGAACACATCAACGCTCTCACTCACGCAGGCGTCACCGCTGTGCCAGTAAAGCGTCCTGAACATTTGCACCACATCGCTGGGCTTGTCATACCCGGTGGCGAATCCACAACGATGAGCATCTTGGCAGTGAAGAATCATTTGTTTGAGCCGTTGCGTGCACTGCAAGCGGGGGGACTTCCCATGTATGGCTCATGCGCAGGCTTGATTATGCTGGCCGACCATATTGCGGACGGACGTAGCGACCAGCAAACAGTCGGTGGCCTTGACATCGTGGCTCGACGAAATGCGTTCGGTCGCCAAGTCGATAGTTTTGAAATCGACCTGCGTATCCCGGCAGTTGGAGATTCTGATTTTCACGCCATATTCATCCGGGCACCGCTTGTCGAATCTGTTGGACCTAGTGTCGAGGTGTTGGCTTCAATACCAAAGACTGTGACGCATGATGAATCTGAACGTATAGTTGCGGTGCGTCAGGGCAATCTTCTTGCGACGTCATTTCACCCTGAGATCACGACAGACTTACGGATTCATGAACTCTTTATAGAAATGGTGAGGTCAGCATGAGCGGGCATTCCAAATGGGCAACCACAAAACATAAAAAAGCTGTCATCGACGCACGACGGGGCAAACTTTTCGCCAAGCTCATTAAGAACATAGAAGTTGCCGCCAGAGTAGGCGGGGCAGACATGTCTGCTAACCCGACACTGTATGACGCGGTACAAAAAGCTAAGAAGAATTCTGTTCCCAACGACAATATTGATCGGGCGCTTAAGCGCGGATCAGGTGTTGAGGCTGGTGGCGCGGATTACCAAACAATCATGTACGAAGGATACGGACCTAACGGAGTAGCTTTCCTGATCGAGTGTCTCAGTGATAATCGAAACCGCGCCGCGTCCGAGGTACGTGTCGCGATGACACGTAATGGTGGCAGCATGGCTGATCCAGGCTCGGTGTCTTACTTATTTAACCGTAAAGGCGTCGTCCTTGTGCCAGCACTAGGAACGAGTGAAGACGACATCTTGATAGCGGTACTTGACGCGGGCGCCCAAGAGGTTAACGATTTAGGCGAGACTTTCGAGGTTGTCAGCGAAGCTACTGACGTCGTTGCAGTCCGCCAAGCACTGCAGGCAGCCGGTATCGATTACGAGTCTGCTGAAGCAACTTTCCTGCCAAGCATGACGGTCGAAATTGACGCTGAAACCGCCAGAATTGTGTTCAAATTGATTGAGGCCCTTGAAGACAGCGACGATGTTCAAAATGTCTATGCCAACTTCGATGTCTCCGATGACGTTCTTGCAGAACTCGATTAGTGCCTACATCCCACACTTTTCTTCCACAATAGGTTAGGCTTTCGAACAAATGTTCGTAAGGAGCCAGCATGCGTATTCTCGGTATTGACCCGGGTCTGACCAGATGTGGTGTCGGAATCATTGATGTGGACACAATGCGGCGAAATCGGTTCGTTGCCGTTCACGTAGTTCGCACGCATCCTGATATGGAGTTACCGCAACGACTCCTCAGTTTGGAATCATCAATCGATGAACTGATGAACGAGTTTTCTCCTGATGTAGTGGCTGTCGAACGAGTTTTTAGCCAGCTCAATGTGCGCACAGCCATGGGAACCGCCCAGGCAAGTGCGGTGGCGCTGTTGTCGGCTACGCGTCGTGGGTTGCCAACGTTTATGTACACGCCAACAGAAGTTAAGGCGGCTGTAACGGGTTATGGACGAGCGGACAAGGCACAAGTTACCGGAATGGTGACTCGGCTTTTGTCGCTATCAGCGCCGCCTAAACCAGCTGATGCTGCGGATTCACTCGCCCTGGCACTGTGTCATGCGCTGCGTGGCATGGGGCAACAGCGTCTTGTCGAACTCACTGAAACGTCACACCTAACAACGTCGAGCACCCGCACGGTTGAAAGTCGAGTGTCATCATGATCGCAAGCTTGAGTGGTCCAGTTCTGGAAACGCGAGTCGATGGTCTTGTGATATCGATGGGCGGGCTGGGCATTTTCGTCATTTGTTCACCAACCGTAATTGCCACTGCTCGAGTTGGTGAATCAGTTTCACTGTCGACTTCGCTTGTCGTGCGCGAAGACTCACTCACGTTATTTGGATTTGAGTCAGCCGAAAGCAGGGAACTTTTTGAAGTGATTCAGGGCGTCAATGGATTTGGACCAAAACTTGCCTTTACCGTTTTAGCATCGATGTCTGCCGACGATCTGCGTACTGCGATTGCACACGAAGATGTTGCCCGTCTCAAGATGACGCCAGGCGTGGGAGCAAAAGGCGCACAGCGCCTGGTACTTGAACTCAAAGATCGAGTGGGTTATGCGACATCGTCGAGAAGCACAGGCTGGCAAAGCCAAGTTGAGCAGGCACTCACTGGTCTGGGTTACACATCTCGCGATGTTGCCCAGGCATTGTCGGCGCTTTCAAACGAGGGCCATAATCCGGATGACATCCCCGGGCTTTTAAAAAGCGCGTTAGCAATTTTGGGCAAGTCATGAGCGAGGAACGACTCACAGACATCCATACGACAACTGCAGAACGTGCTGCGGAAGCGGCGTTGCGACCGCATTCACTTCACGACTTTGTTGGGCAGACTCGCGTCAAAGACCAATTGTCACTTGTGCTTCAAGCCGCTACTGCACGACAAGCAAGTCCCGAACATGTGCTGTTGGCTGGTCCGCCGGGGCTTGGAAAAACTACGTTAGCCATGATCATTGCCTCAGAAATTGCTGCTCCACTGCGCATTACAAGTGGACCGACAATTCAGCACGCAGGTGACTTGGCCAGTATTTTGTCGAGTCTGGTGCCAGGTGAGGTGCTGTTTATTGATGAGATCCATCGAGTGTCGCGTACCGCCGAAGAGATGCTCTATCTTGCGATGGAGGATTTCCGTGTCGACATCATGATTGGTAAGGGAGCGGGAGCGACATCGATACCACTGGAACTTGCACCGTTTACCTTGGTCGGTGCAACTACTCGTGCCGGAATGTTGCCAGCTCCATTGCGCGATCGGTTTGGCTTCACAGCGCAACTTGATTATTACGAAGTCGATGATCTTGTCGCTATTGTTTCGCGCTCGGCAGGCATGCTTGACATTGAATGTCCGCCCGATAGTGCATACGAAATCGCAAGTCGCTCACGAGGTACCCCCCGGATTGCTAATCGACTTCTTCGCCGAGCCAGAGATTATGCCCAGGTTCATCATGATGGTGTACTCACTGTCAGCCGGGTCAAATCTGCTTTGGAGCTGTACGAAGTGGATGAGCGCGGCCTTGATCGCCTTGATCGCAGTGTCCTGGCGGCGTTGATTGATAAATTCAATGGAGGTCCTGTTGGGCTCTCTACATTGGCGCTCACAGTCGCTGAGGAGCCAGAAACAGTTGACTCAGTCTGCGAGCCCTATTTAGTTCGCGAGGGATACATGACGCGTACGCCTCGTGGTCGAGTTGCTACGCCCTTGGCGTGGGTCGCATTGGGAAGAATTGCCCCTGCCGCAGGTTCTCTTGGTGCAATAGGCTCGATTCAACTTCCGCTGGAATAGCCAGACCGATGGTCCATGCCCCTTGTCATATCGGCTAATCTATTGAGGTATTTAACTGATAATTTCCGTGATTGTCGAGAGAAAGCATGATCTGTGGCTAAGCACTATCAACCAGCTCGAGCATTGACCTATCTAGCCCTTCTGATGGTGGGGCTTTTGATTTGGGCCTATCAGCCTGGCAAGTCACACGCTGCCAAACTCGGTCTTGACCTGCAAGGTGGAACGCAAGTCATCTTGTCGCCATCAACCACGGGAAATGCGACAATCACCTCGGATCAGTTGAGTCAAACTGTGTCAATCATCCGGCAACGCGTTGACGGATTTGGTGTTGCAGAAGCAGAAGTGACAACTCAAGGCACTGGTGCGAACACAAAAATTATTGTCACCATCCCCGGTAAAACTGACCGCAGTGTCGTTGATCAACTCAAGACCACTGCCAAGCTCAATTTTCGTCCCGTAGTTGCAGTTGATTATGGATCTCCTGATGCTGCCGCCAGCGCGCAACCCACACCCAGTGCATCTGCATCTGTGTCAGGTTCACCGGCTCCAAGTACAAGCGCCTCAGCGTCTACAACCGCTTCGCCTTCAGCTACGGCCAGCGCATCAGTTAAACCAACTCCAACTCCAACTCCAACTGTGAGTGTGGCACCAGAACTCTTGGTTGCACCTATTCAGTCAACAACTGCCGATGCCGAATTTGGAAAACGATTCCAAGCCCTTGACTGCACAAAATCTAGCGTGCTTCAGGGAGCATCTGATGATGAGAAGCAGTACCTGATTTCTTGTGAGCGCGATGCTTCTTACAAATACGTGCTTGCACCAGCACTGCTTACGGGCGCAGACATCCAGAGCGCAACTGCCGGGTTGCCAACACAAGGTGCCGGTGGGTGGCAGGTCGATCTACAACTGACAACTAGTGGTGCGAAGAAATTCGCTGACGCTACCAAGGCGCTGTACACCCAACAGTCACCTGCGAACCAGTTCGGAATCATCCTTGATGGGGCAGTTGTTAGCGCACCACGAGTGAATGAGCCGATCCTGGGCGGTTCAGCGACTATCAGCGGAAACTTCACAGCAGAAGAGGCAAAGAACCTCGCGCAAGTACTGAAGTACGGCGCTCTCCCATTGAGTTTGACAGTTGATGAGGTCCAACAGATTTCACCTACTCTGGGAAATGATCAGTTACGTGCGGGCATTTTGGCCGGACTCTTCGGATTACTTCTCGTTGTCATCTACCTTTTGCTCTATTACCGTGCCCTTGGTGTCATTGCCGTTCTCAGCTTGGCGCTTGCTGCCCTCGTGACTCTGTCGCTGTTCATTGTGCTGGGCCGCGAAATCAAATTCACATTGACACTTGCGGGAATCGCAGGTGCCATTGTGGCAATCGGTATTACTGCAGATTCCTTTGTGGTGTACTTCGAACGCTTACGAGATGAACTTCGTGAAGGCAAGCGTCTGCGAACTGCAGTTGATACTGGCTGGGTACGTGCACGCCGCACAATTTTAGCTGCAGATTTCGTCTCATTCTTGGCAGCAGTTGTTTTGTACTACTTATCCGTTGGAAGCGTTCGTGGTTTTGCTTTCACACTTGGTCTGACAACTTTGATTGACATCGCCGTGGCATTTATGTTCACCCGACCATTGGTTGCGTTCTCCGCTAGAACTAAGTGGATGAATTCTGGTTCTGCCTACACAGGAGTTGCAACCGAGCGACTTGGACAAACTCACACCACGGAGGTGAAGGCGTAATGTCTAAACTTGGCGATCTCGGACATAATCTCTACACAGGTCGAGTTTCTTACGATTTTGTTGGCCAACGTAAGCGTTGGTACATCATTTCGGCTGTTGTGTTGCTTATCGCTCTTGCGACACTTCTTATTCGTGGACTAAACCTCGGAATTGAATTCAAGGGTGGCGCCGAATACCAGGTGCCAGTCAAGAACCCAACGACTGCTTCGGTTACGCAGGCCCGAACCGCCGTGTCAAGCGTGGGCCAGACTGCATCTTCGGTGACGATCGTTGGTGGCGACACAATCCGAGTTCAGACTCCATCCCTGTCAACAACTGAGTCCAACAAAATCAATAGCGCACTTGCTAAGGAATTCTCGGTTGCAGATACTGACATTAAGGTTCAGCTTGTCGGCCCAACGTGGGGCAGCGAAGTGTCAAAGAACGCTGCGCGAGCACTGGTTGTATTCCTCATCTTGGTCGCAATTTTCTTAGCCACTTACTTCGAATGGCCCATGGC
>JBAXRV010000041.1:0-15668 GCA_037131045.1 Actinomycetes bacterium | reverse complement strand
CATCCAATGTGGGTTCATACCCAGCAAGCGCTAGTGAACGTAATAAGAATGCGTCCAGCACCAACGACGGGTCATGTTCGCCGGCAGTAAGTGTGCGAAGCGCGCCGATCAGCAATAAGTACTGTGACTCTGATGAAACTGATTCCTCAGATGTCAATCGATCCGAAGTTTCCAGCATCGACTGCCCAACAGTCCACATCGGATAATCCAAGGTCATGTCCTGGCCATAAGAATTGAGAAGCTCGGCTTGCGTGATGATGTCCAGGTTGCGGCCTTCGTGAATCAATAAGTCCACACGACTAAACGGCTCCAAGCGTGACCCGAACTTACTCTTGGTACGCCGAACACCTTTTGCCACAGCACGCACCTTGCCGCGATCGCGTGTTAAGAGCGTGATAATTCGGTCAGCTTCGGCCAGTTTGTGCGTTCGCAACACGATGGCTTCGGTGCGATAACTGGGCATACCCCTATCGTGACACGATTAGCCACCTAAATCGGGTAATGTCCAAATCATGGAAGACAACAACAATCAGCCTGTGGCGTATTCATTCGATCCTTCGTCACTGCGACGCACTTTGCGCACTCTGACGTACTGGCTTGGATTTCTTGTCGTAGGCAAGTGGGTTATCGATCGGAATCTAAACTTTCTATTTCTGATTTTGCTGTCATGGCTCTTTGCAATTGCGATGGACCCAGTGATCAGTTGGCTATCATCCCGCGGACTGCGACGTGGAGCTGCCACAGGCGTAGTCATGGCTGGGTTAATCGTCCTGGGTGCCCTGTTCATTGCGCTCTTTGGCGGAATCCTGTTTACCCAAGCCGCATCACTGATTGAATCTGTCCCTGCGCTGGTCACAAGTGTGGTCGATTGGTTGAATGTCACGTTTAAGTTGGCGCTCGACCCTGCTCAAGTCATCACGAAGCTCAACATTTCACCATCACAGATTGCCAACTGGGCTGGAAACTTCGCAGGCGGAATAGTCGGAGTGCTGCAAACATTAATCGGAGGCATTTTCCAGTTGCTGACCATGTCACTGTTCGCGTTTTACTTCGCAGCCGAAGGCCCGAACGTGCGTCGAGTCATCGCGTCGTGGTTGCAGCCGAATGTACAAAACGTATTTGTGACCACGTGGGATATCGCAGTGCGCAAAACTGGTGGGTTCGTGGTGTCGAAATTAGTGCTCGCGGCGTTCTCGACCACTGCGCATGCAATCTTCTTCGCAGTCATTGGAATTCCATACTGGTTACCTATGGCCTTGATTACTGGCATCACAAGTCAGTTCATTCCCACAGTGGGAACATACTTAGGCATTTTGGTGCCAATTCTGTTTGCTGTGTTCAACAATCCACTTGATGCGTTATGGATTGCCATCTTTGCCGGCATCTACCAACAAATCGAAAACTACGTGCTCACGCCACGCATCAGCCGACGCACCATGGACATCCACCCAGCCGTCGCTTTTGGCTCAGTAATCCTGTTTGCGAATCTCTTCGGCGCAATTGGTGCACTGATCGCAATTCCACTGGCCGCCGCAATTGTGTCCATCGTTGACACCTACGGGCAACGCTATGAATTGATTCCTGAATTGGGAAATAAAGAATCGCGTTAGAAACCTAAGCGATCAAGTTGCTTTGGATCGCGCTGCCAGTCTTTAGCAATCTTGACGCGTAAGTCCAGGTACACGGGCACACCCAGTAACGAGGCAATGCCAATACGAGCGTCTGTGCCCACTTGCTTTAATCGGCTGCCGCCCTTGCCGATGATGATGTGCTTTTGGCTTTCGCGTTCCACATACACAATCGCGTAAATGTCTATCAGTGGTTTGTCCACAGCCCGACCCTCACGCAAACCCATTTCATCAACAACCACAGCAATTGAATGCGGCAATTCATCTTCGACACCTTCGAGCGCCGCTTCACGAATCAGTTCAGCAATCATGACCATTTCAGGTTCATCCGTGAAGTCGCCTTCGGGATACATCGCCGGCCCATCAGGCAACATCGAGACCAGCAAATCAGTCAGCAACGTGACTTGATCACCGCGCGTTGCCGATACGGGAACGATTTCTTCCCATTCGAAGCCAAGCTCTTCACCAAGTTTCGACACAGCAAGCAACTGTTCGCCCAGTAGCTGTCGATCGCTGACTTTGTCAGTTTTCGTCACAACCGCAACTTTGCGAGTCTTAGCCATGGCGGCAATCTGGGTTGCAATGAAACGATCTCCAGGACCAATAGGTTCATCAGCTGGGAAACACATCACAATTACGTCGACCTGCGACCAGGTCTCGGCGACCAATGCGTTCAGGCGCTCACCCAGTAGGGTGCGCGGCCGGTGAACTCCAGGAGTATCAACCAACACCAATTGCCCGCCGGGTTGGTTAATGATTCCGCGAATCACATGGCGGGTTGTTTGAGGACGACTCGATGTGATGGCAACTTTCTCGCCGACCATCGCATTAGTCAGAGTTGATTTACCCACATTTGGACGACCAACAATAGATGCAAACCCACTGCGCATGACACTCATGCGGGCACAACGTCGATGACATCGCCTGTGGCATTAGATACAAAAATCGGAACGCTCGTACCCGAAACGGCAAGCACTACAGCCCGATCTTCATCACTGATGGCAGCATCGTGGGCACATAACGCAACCGCTTCAATACCTTGTGCCCCCGAGGCAACAGCCTGGGCAGTGGCCAACACAATTGCGGACAAATGCAATTCCCCGATCGATACGTTGGCACTCGAATACGTGCGACCTGTGGTGTCACGCACAGCTGCGCCTTGCTCGGCATTTACACGCGACTTTGCGCCGCGCGCTAATGTGATGATTTTTTGATCTTCAGCATCAATATCAGTCATCATCGTCGGCATTCTCAACAAACGGATCGTGCTCAACATGAACAGTGCCAATGCGATTACGGCGACCTGCTGCGGATTCGGCAGTCAAAACCCAGCCATCAATCGTCACCTGCGCGCCAGGAATGGGAACGATACCCAGGCGCATCGCCATCAAGCCTGCAACTGTGTCAACATCTTCGTCATTGATTTCGATGTGTAATAACTCGGCAAGGTCATCAACATGAAGGCGAGAACTTATCCGGAATGCGCCGTCGCTGAGTTCTTCAATGTCAGGAGCGGCCACATCGTATTCATCAGCGATGTCGCCCACAATTTCTTCAAGCACATCTTCAATCGTGACGAGGCCAGCCGTGCCACCGTATTCGTCAACCAACACCGCCAGATGAGTGCGAGCAGTTTGCATGTCACGCAACAGTTCATCCACAGAACGGCTGTCGGGCACCATGAATACCGGCCGCATGTGTTCATCGACCTTCTCAGTGGTTTGGGACTCGTTGTGCTCAAAGATTCGTCGCGAAATATCTTTCACATAAATCACACCAACAATGTCGTCAATGTTTTCGCCCACTACCGGAATGCGAGAATAACCCGATCGCAAACTCAACGACATCGCCTGGCGAAGAGTCTTCGAGCGCTCAATCCACACCATTTCAGTGCGAGGTACCATCACTTCTCGAGCAACCGTGTCGCCAAGTTCAAATACCGAATGAATCATTTGGCGTTCGTCATCTTCAATCACCGAATCGGCGCCAGCCATGTCGACCAATTCACGTAGTTCAGCTTGTGTCGAAAACGGTCCTTCACTAAATCCCTTGCCCGGGGTGATGGCGTTACCCAACATGATGAACAACCGAGTGAACGGTCCCAGAATCAGCGTGACCAAAGCAATCAAACTGCTCAGGCGAAGGGCATACTTTTCGGCGTGCTGGCGACCAAGAGTCTGTGGCGCAACGCCCAGCAGCACATAGCCCACAAGCACCATCGTGACTGCCGAGAGCACCAAAGCGTAACTACCATCGCTGGCCACTTGAAGATAGGCAGCCGTCACAACGACAACGGCAATAGTCGACAGCGCTAGATGTGCGAAGAGCACGGCATTGACATACTTAGCGCGGTCATCAAGCATGCGCAGCAAACGGTCGGCCTTGCGATTCCCGTCGCGCTTTGCCTGCTCAATGGAAACCCGGCTTACCCGAGTCAGCGCTGTTTCAGCTCCAACTAAGACGCCAGCCAGAACGACCAAGCCGATTGCAATAAGAAAAAGTGCAACTGTTGAACTCATCGGGCACGCCTCGCGTTTCGTTCGCCTTCCCACTCGGCAAGTAGCTGGGCTTGAATCCCAAACATCACACGATGTTCATCAGGTTCGGCATGATCGTGACCCAGCAAGTGCAAGATGCCGTGTGTGAGCAGTAAGCGCATTTCAACAACTGTGTCGTGGCCGGCTGCTTTTGCTTGAGCTTGTGCCACAGCTGGGCAGATCACGATGTCGCCCAAGACACCTTCTTCACTGTCTTCATCAGATGTGCCAGGGCGAAGTTCGTCCATCGGGAAACTCAACACATCAGTTGGACCTGGTTCACCCATAAATTTCACATGCAAGTTTGCCATCGGTTCTTCATCAACTAACAGAATCGATAATTCCGCGAGTGGATTAATGTGCAGGCGACGCAGCATAAAACGAGCCTGCGCAATAAATTCTTCGTCATCATATTCGAAAGATGACTCATTATTAATGTCAATCGACATGTCAGCGCTTCCCGCTGTTCTTCTTTTCGTCATAGCGTCCATAGGCATCAACGATTTGACCCACAAGTCGATGGCGCACAACGTCACCAGATGTCAGCTCGCAAAATGCGACATCTTCCACATCAGTGAGAATTTCTCGCACAACACGTAATCCGCTCGTGGTTCCAGAAGGAAGATCCACTTGGGTAACGTCACCGGTAATCACCATGGTTGAACCAAAACCTAGACGCGTCAGGAACATTTTCATTTGCTCTGCACTGGTATTTTGAGCTTCATCCAAAATGATGAAGGCATCATTCAACGTGCGCCCACGCATGTAAGCAAGGGGCGCGACTTCAATCGTGCCACTGGTCATCAAGCGTGGAATCGAATCAGGGTCAATCATGTCGTGCAATGCGTCGTACAACGGACGCAAGTACGGATCAATCTTTTCGTTTAACGTTCCGGGCAAGAATCCCAAACGTTCGCCAGCTTCCACAGCTGGACGCGTCAAAATAATGCGCGACACCTTTTTGCCTTGCAACGCTTGAATTGCTTTTGCAACTGCCAGGTAAGTCTTTCCAGTACCAGCAGGACCGATACCAAACACAATCGTGTTTTCATCAATTGCATCGACATAACGTTTTTGATTCAAAGTCTTAGCGCGTACGGTTTTTCCACGATTCGACAAAATGTTTGCCGTCAGCACACCCGAGGGTTGCACATTGGAGTGCAGCATTCCGATTGAGCGTTCCACTGACTCAGGAGTAAGCCCCTGGCCCGTGCGCACAACAACAATCATTTCGGCAATCAGTTGCTCAATCAGTGCGACGCTGTCACGAGGACCATCCAGAGTAATTTCATTGCCGCGCATCATGATGACAACGTCGGGGAATGATTTTTCGATGGCCCGAATGAGTTCGTCACGAGGACCGGCAATGGACACCATGGGCGTAGATGTGGGCACCACAACAACGGCGTGGGCGGGCTGCACTGAGACTGTCATACTGGCTTGAATTGTACCTGTTATCCAGGGGGCCACGTCAGGCCGCGACCGCCGAGCACATGAAAATGCACGTGGCGTACGGATTGTCCGCCATCGGTCCCCACGTTGGTGACCACTCGGTAACCGTGTTCCAGAGTCTCGAGCTGGGCCACCTTGGTGGTTGCAGCCAGTACATCTGCGGCTAATTGCGGGTTGTCGCGGGTGAGTTCACTGACGCTGTCAAAGTGCTCTCGGGGGATAACGAGCACATGCGTAGGTGCCTGCGGATCAATGTCACGAAACGCTAGCACCTGGTCGTCTTCGTACACCACATCAACTGGGATACCGCCAGTTGCGATTGTGCAAAACAGGCAATCACTCATATCTCAATCCTTGCATTAGTTCCAGGTCTTGCTTGCCAGAATGCCCAGTGCTACTCCACCAGCGGTTGATGTGCGCATCACTGTTGAACCCATCCGAACCACATGAGCCCCAGCAGCAGCACAAGCTGTGACTTCATCGGGTGAGATTCCGCCTTCGGGACCCACCACTATCAGCACGTCACCTTGTGGTGGCAACGTGACTGCGGCAAGCGGCATGTCGGCACTTTCGTGCAACACGATGGCTAGTGGCGCACTCGAGATGAGCGCACACAAGTGTTGGGTAGTTACGGGCGAATCAATGACAGGCACACGTGAGCGTCGCGATTGTTTTGTTGCTTCACGAACAACCCGCTCCCATTTGGTATGACTCTTGTCGGTATCCCACTTTGCGACACTGTGAGCGGCCTGCCACGGGATTACTCGTGACACTCCAACCTCGGTAAGAAGTTCTAGAGCCAAATCAGCGCGATCACCTTTAGCAATTGCCTGCACGACAACAAAACGAACATCGGGTTCAGATTCACGTGTGATGTGCTCAACCGCGACTTCAATCCAGTCTTTCCCGATTGCCGAAACACTTGCACTTGCCCGAGAGCCTGCTCCATCACAAATGTCAACCACTTCGCCTTCGCGAATGCGTTTCACTTTTGCCGCATGATGACCTTCGTCACCTGCTACTCGCACAACACCTAACTGCAGGGTGTCAGCAGGAACAAGAAAAACCGGAGCGCTCATCGTCCCGTGAATGCATCTTTAATTTTGCCCAACAGACCAGGAGCATCTTCTGCAGAAATTGCATCAGGAACTACTTCGCCCCGCAACGATGCAAACAAGCGAAGCAATTCAGCTTGGGCATCGGTGAGATTAGTTGGCATTTGCACTTCGATGTGCACGATTAAGTCGCCGCGACCTGAAGAACGTAAGCGAGGCATTCCATGGTTGCGCAACGTCACAGTGCTACCCGATTGCGTCCCAGGCTTAACTTTGACGGGCAGAGTGCCATCGAGAGATTCAATGTCGATTGTCGTACCCAGCGCAGCTGCGACCATAGTCACAGTGAGTGTTGCATGCAGCTGATCACCACGACGCTGAAGTAACGGATGCTTCTGCTCAATAATTTCGATATACAAATCGCCAGCAGGTCCACCACCGGGTCCAACTTCGCCTTGTCCAGTCATCTGGATGCGAGTTCCACCTTCAACACCAGCGGGAATGTTCACCGTCATCGTTTTGCGCGTACGGATCCGGCCATCACCAGAACATTCCGCACACGGATGCGGATTCAGTGAACCAAACCCTGAACATTGCGGACACTGTCGCGTTGTCATCACTTGGCCAAGGAACGACTTTTGTACGGATTGCATTTCACCACGACCGCGACACATAGAACATTCCACAATCGAAGCACCTGATGCTGTGCCAGCACCTCTGCAGGCATCACAAGCAATTGCAGTGTCAACAGCAATCTCGCGCGCAACGCCGAACGCAGCATCTTCAAGAGACACCTGCATCCGGATAAGTGCATCTTGGCCACGACGCGACCGAGACCGAGGTCCGCGCTGGCCGCCACCAAAGAACGCATCGACGATGTCGCCGAAACCAAAGCCCGCTGCTGCATTGAAGCCGCCCGCATTCGAATAAGGATCCATACCGAGGTCGAACATTTCGCGCTTCTGCGGATCTGCGAGCACTTCGTAAGCAGCGGTCACTGACTTAAATCGTTCAGCGGCATCATCGCTTGGGTTGACATCGGGATGTAACTCTCGAGCAAGTTTGCGATAGGCACGCTTGATTTCCTCTGGAGTCGCGTCGTGCTTAACTCCTAATACTCCGTAATGATCAGCCATGTTATTGCTCCATCAAAATGTGACCGACGTACCGAGCAACGGCACTTACTGCTGAAATGGAACCGGCGTAATCCATACGCGTTGGTCCAAGAATTCCTAAGTGTGCAATAGCCGTTTCGCCTGATCCATAGCCCACACTCACAACAGATGCGCCACGCAATTCTTCAACGGAGTTTTCTGAGCCAATGCGCACCATAGGTGAGTCTGGCGCCGACGATTCACCCAGCAGGCGTAACAGCACAACATGTTCTTCAAGCGCTTCTAATACTGGTCCGACATGCACTGTGAAATCTTCTGTGACTCGCGCCAGATTAGAAGTGCCACCCACGACAACACGCTCATCATTATGCGTGACAACAGACTCGAGCAATGTGGCAACCACGGCGCTGACTGCACGTCGCAATGGAACTGCAAATTGCTCAGCCAGATTTGAGATGCGCGAAGGTACATCAGAAAGTAACTGACCACTCGTTGCAGTGTTCAAACGAGTACGCAGGTCAGCGACAAATTCATCGGTGTAGTCCATGCCAATGTCGACTGTGCGTTGTTCAATGCGCCCCGTGTCGGCAATCAGGATGACAAAGAGACGATTTGAAGTAATCGGAACAATTTCGATGTGCCGAACACTACTGCGACCAAGCGATGGGTACTGAACTAACGCAACTTGTTTTGTCAGTTGCGCCAATAACCGCACCGTGCGATTCATGACGTCATCAAGATCAACTGCTTGATCTAAGAATGTGTGAATGGCGCGGCGCTCTGCTTGCGAAAGTGGCTTTACGGAACTGAGGCGATCCACAAAAACTCGGTAGCCCTTGTCTGTGGGAATGCGACCGGCACTTGTGTGTGGCGCGCTGATGAGTCCTTCGTCTTCCAGGGCCGCCATGTCGTTACGAATTGTGGCGGAAGAAACTCCCAGGCTGTGGCGATCGGCTAAGGACTTTGAACCGACCGGTTCACGAGTTTCGACGTAGTCGTCAACGATGGCGCGTAAAACCGCAAGCTTACGGTCATCCATCGCGTCTCCTAGCACTCGAATCCTTAGAGTGCCAGTGTAAATGAAGTCAATCCCAGAGGCGAGCGACTAAGCCATCGGCTAATAAGCGTCCAGCATCTGTGAGCACGAATCGGTCGCCTGAATGCTCAAGTAACCCTTCCCCTACTGCACGTTCGGCTTGCGCCTGCGCCTGCGGTGACAAGAGCGATTCAGGTAGGCCCTCTTTGAGCCGCAACCGCAACATGATGTCTTCGCGCGTGCGCGCCGTGTGATCAAGAGTCTCGGAATCTGCAGCCGGTGATAGCTGCGAGTCAATTGCCGCAGCCCATGTGGCTGGGTGCTTCACGTTCCAGGAACGCACACCATCTCGGTGCGCGTGGGCGCCTGGTCCAATTCCCAACCAATCTTGGTTTCGCCAATACCCAACGTTGTGGTGACATTCGCCATCGGGCTTTGCCCAGTTGCTGACTTCATACCAAGAAAATCCTGCGTTCTGCAATGCGCTGTCGATCATCACGTAGCGATGCGCTGCCACATCGTCACTAGGCATCGGCACGTCACCGCGCGCTACTCGGCCCGCAAGTCGAGTACCTGGCTCCACAATCAGCGAATAGGCACTGACGTGATCAACATCTGCTGCAAGAACCTGTTCAAGTGTGTTGGCGAGGTCATCGTCGGTTTCGTTGGGACTGCCGTAAATCAAATCCACACTGACATGTTCAAACCCGACTTCGCGCGCCCAAGCAATCGCATCCCACGTTTTCCCTGGAGTATGTGTTCGCTCAAGTAACTGCAAAACATGCGTTGCGCTACTTTGATGCCCGAATGAGATTCGGGTAAATCCACCGCGATGCAGCTCAGCTAAATATTCGCGAGTCACCGAATCTGGGTTGGCTTCCGTTGTGACCTCGGCATGTGGCGCAAGCCCATACTCGCTACGTAACGCATGCAGAATGCGCACTAAATCTGTGGCAGACAGCATTGTGGGAGTACCGCCACCAAAAAATACGGTCGCTATCTGACGAGTATCGGGATGTTGCTGATGCTCCCAGACAATTTCACTGATGACGCGATCGGCATAGGTTGCAGCCGACACCGAAGTGCCATCACGCTGTAACTCTGTAGCGGTATAGGTATTGAAGTCGCAATACCCGCAGCGAGATGCGCAAAACGGAACGTGAATGTACGCCCCAAGTGCGCGAGCTGTCATTGGAGAGACAGCGCCTTACGAGCTTTTTCCCGAATCTTTTCCGACGTGTCAGCGCATTGCACAACTCGTTGGAGTTGGTCGTGATCGCGAGAACCGTTATAGACCTCGAACAGATCCTGAATAGTCACATCGTGTGTCGGGCGCTCCACAATAGTGATCTCGTCACCATGCGTGATTTCACCAGGCTCAAGCACCCGCAGATACGCACCAGAGCGTCCAGCATCAGTGAAACGTTTGACCCAATGCTCAAGCTCAAGCCAGCGCGTAAATGTGCCACACGGAATCCGTGGGTAGGTCACCTGGAGCGTCGCGTTTCCCACGCGAAGAATGGTTCCCGCAGGAATTGTGGTCCAGTCGATCCCCTGGGTTGTCAGATTGTCACCAAACACACCTGGAGCTAATTGCATGCCCAACTGCGATTCCCACCACGAATAATCTTCCTTCGAATATGCATACACCGCTTGGTCCGGATGGCCGTGAGATTCTGTATCGCAGCGCTTGTCACCGGCCACACCATCAGTGGTCACCAGGCGAGAGTCAGTCACCGCACGTTTATCGATAGCGGTGATGCCAACGGACCCACCAACATCAGGAATTGTTACATGAACAACATTGAGCGAAACCACTGATGCCATCTGAAACTACTTACCTTTCGCCTTGGCGGCACCATCATCATCCGTTGACAGTGCTGCAATAAATGCCTCTTGGGGAACTTCAACGCGTCCCACCATCTTCATGCGCTTCTTACCTTCTTTTTGCTTTTCCAAAAGCTTGCGCTTACGGGAAATATCGCCACCGTAACACTTAGCCAGAACATCTTTACGGATTGCGCGAATGGTTTCGCGGGCGATAATTCGAGCACCAATAGCCGCCTGGATAGGCACCTCAAACTGTTGGCGAGGAATCAACTCTTTGAGCTTGGCTGCCATGGCAACACCATATGTATATGCCTTGTCACGATGCACGATGGCACTGAAGGCATCGACGGGATCACCATGCAGCAAAATGTCGACCTTGACTAAGTCTGCATCTTGTTCACCCGTTGGTTCATAATCCAGCGAGGCATAGCCGCGAGTACGCGACTTCAATTGATCGAAGAAGTCAAAAACGATTTCGGCCAACGGCAGTGTGTACCGCATTTCGACGCGATCTTCAGACAGATAATCCATGCCCAGCAAGGTGCCGCGACGATGTTGGCACAACTCCATAATGGCGCCAACAAACTCATTAGGCGTGAGAATTGTTGATCGCACAATAGGTTCATGAACTTCGGAGATTTTTCCGTTCGGGAACTCACTTGGATTAGTCACAATGTGCTCGGAACGGTCATCCATCACAACGCGATAAACAACGTTAGGCGCAGTGGAAATCAAATCAAGATTAAATTCGCGCTCAAGGCGTTCGCGCACAATCTCTAAATGCAGCAAGCCCAAGAATCCGCAACGGAAACCGAAACCGAGTGCAACCGAGGATTCGGGTTCGTACACAAGCGCCGCATCGTTAAGTTTGAGTTTGTCCAATGCATCACGAAGCAATGGAAAGTCCGAACCATCAAGTGGATACAAACCCGAGAACACCATCGGCTTGGGGTCGCGGTAGCCACCCAATGATTCTGTGGCGGGGCGTTGTGCCAACGTGATGGTGTCACCCACACGAGATTGGCGAACATCTTTCACGCCAGTAATCAAGTAGCCCACTTCGCCCACACCAATCGCTTTGGATGGCACAGGCTCAGGAGAAATCACACCCACTTCAAGAACTTCGTGAACTTCATTCGTGCTCATCATCTTGATACGTTCGCGATGCGGAATACGTCCATCAATTACACGTACATACGTGACTACTCCGCGATACGTGTCGTAGACCGAATCAAAAATCAATGCGCGAGCTGGAGCATCAGGATCTCCCACTGGTGCAGGAATCTTTTTAACAACTTCATTGAGAAGCTCACCCACACCAACACCAGTTTTGGCACTCACGCGCAACACTTCGTCGGGGTCGCATCCAATAATGTGTGCTAATTCAGCGGCATACTTTTCGGGTTGCGCAGCAGGAAGATCAATTTTGTTGAGCACCGGAATAATTTGCAGATCATTTTCCAAAGCTAAATATAAATTCGCAAGCGTCTGAGCTTCGATACCTTGAGCCGCATCAACTAAGAGAACAGCGCCTTCACATGCAGCCAAACTGCGACTGACTTCATATGTGAAGTCCACGTGACCGGGAGTATCAATCAGATTCAAGATGTAGTCCACGCCATCATCAGCCACAAATGGCAAGCGGACAGCTTGGCTTTTGATTGTGATGCCGCGTTCCCGTTCGATATCCATGCGATCGAGGTACTGGGCTCGCATGTTTCGGCCATCCACAACGCCAGTGATCTGCAGCATCCGGTCAGCAAGGGTGGATTTTCCGTGGTCGATATGGGCAATAATGCAGAAATTGCGAATGATTTCGGGATTTGTGGCGCCTACACTCGGAACGGGGGCTGCCATGTCGTCCATATTCCCACATCCCTGCCAATTTGAGTAAACGGGTACTTCATGGGTAATCTTGGGAGTCGGTAA
The DNA here is from genome assembly GCA_037131045.1 of Actinomycetes bacterium. Taxonomy (GTDB): domain Bacteria; phylum Actinomycetota; class Actinomycetes; order S36-B12; family UBA5976; genus UBA5976. The sequence goes on along the minus strand of JBAXRV010000041.1, from coordinate 3,086 downwards.
CACCGCTACACAGAAGAGGCAGACCGTGGCCAACATTAAGTCCCAAAAGAAGCGCATCCTTCAGAACAATGCTGCGCACGAACGCAATAAAGCAGTTCGTAGTGCCCTGAAGACTAAGATTCGTCGCTTCCGCGAGGCTTTGGTTTCTGGCGATGCTGCAAAGGCAAGCGCCGCTCTGGTAGACGCTTCACGTGCTTTGGATAAGGCAGCCTCAAAGGGCGTTATTCACAAGAACCAGGCCGCCAATCGCAAATCAGCGATGGCCAGCGCACTGTCGAAGGACTAATTACTAGTTCTGCCGCGGCGATCTAATCGCCAACAATAACTTTTCAATTTCATAAGCTGCTTGGCTTGGCTCCAAACTACGCCCACCCGGTGTGCCAAATTCATACGCCGTGCCTTTACTCGCCCGATCTGCCAACGCCAGTAATCGCGCAGCGGCTGACAGATGGTCGGGGTGCCACTTAGATTTTTGGGCACGCAGGTATCGCAATCGCCACGATGGCACGCCCACATGTGACGCTAAGTCGGCCTCACTTAATCCCGCTGGTGCACTGGCATATTTCAACAGGCTGCGTAAGCCACTCGAGATCGCCATAACAAGTGGAACTGCGCTAGCGGTGTCTTGTGCCAACGCCCAACGAAACTGTTCAAGCATTTCAACAGGTTTGGCATTCCACATCAAGTCACTAATGTCGTAGCCCTTGACTTCAGCTACTCCTTCATAAAACTGAGCAACAATTTTTTCATCAATAGTTTCGGCATCGCAATCGCTACACAACTGCGATACCGCTGCAATGAGTTCACCTAAGTTTGAGCCCACTGACATGTGCAGGGCAGTCACTGCTCCAGGAGTTGCTTTGCGTTTTTGTTTACGAAATTCCGCGAGAATCGCCGCGTCAAGATGTTGACCTTTCAGTTCACTGCACGATGCTTCGGCAGCGCCAGTCTTGCGTAAACCATCGAGTAACTTTTTGCCTTTGACTCCGCCCGGGTGACACACAACTAAGCGCACATGTTCTGGTGGGTTGGTGGCCGCAGCAAGCAGAGCTTCTGCAAATTCATCTGGAGCAGAATCAATTCCGGTAACCACAACAACTGTGGTTTCACCAAAGAGTGAAGGTGACATCAAAGTTGAAAACTCGCCAGTAGCAAATTCATCAGTCGCATGGATATCAACTTGCACAGTGTTGGCATCGCTGTGCCGCGCATCGCGCAGAACACTATCGATGACCTGACTTGTCAGAACTGATTCTTTGCCTACAGCAAGCACAACTTTCGCATCGGCCACGGCAGTTTTCTTTGACACACCTTTAGTATGCCCTGCTGCCCTGACCTGACATCGGGCAACTAGCGGGCCGACACAACTAAGTGTCCTTGGCTGCGCACTACGGCAATGTCACCATCGCGATCGGTGCGCCAGACTCGGGCGCCTAAGTTCTGGTACAGCGCAATGGTGGATAGCGCTGGATGCCCATAGTCGTTATTGATTCCGACCGAAATGATGGCGTCATGCGGGTGGACTGCTTGAGCAAATTGCACTGACTGATGTGGCGAACCGTGGTGTGGGACTTTCAGAATATCGACATTCATTGCGCCCACGGCTTTGACAATTGCCTCTTGTGCTGGAGGCTCCACATCGGCTGCAAGCAAGATCGTGTTGCCACCCACATGAACCAGCAATACAACACTGGCATTATTTGCATCACTTCCCTGCCCACGAATCACTCGCTGTGGCCACACACACTCAATCGAGAGAGCGCCGATGGTCGTCTGTTCGGAGTAGGTCATCACGTGTTGCACGATGTGTCGCGGCGCAAATTGTTGGGCAACGAAGCCAGCAGTCAGCGCCGGTTCTTCAAGCGGGCTAACCCACACCTGACCAATGGATCGGCGACCGATTGCCCCGGCAATGCCACCCACATGGTCTGCATGAAAATGCGTGAGCACAAGTAGTGAAATAGTTCGGATGTGAAGGTCACTGAGGCACCGATTAATTGACTGTGGTTCGGGACCAACATCTATAACTATCGCTGAGTCACGTGACACCCGAAGTACCGTTGCATCACCTTGCCCAACGTCGCACGACACCATTACCCAATCGGCTGGTGGCCATGGCTTGAGCGAGAGATCAGGTTGTTGCCAGAGCAACACCAGCACACCTGCCACCGTGGTTGCAATCACAGATCGACCCCGCACGGTCATGCGACGCCAGAGATAGCCCGCATGCACCAGAAAGCCGACAAGAGCAGTCGCAAGCAAGACTCCAACCACACCAGTTGGCCACCGCAACACTGCGCTATCCCAGTGCGCTGCCCAATGCGCGATGCGGGAAATGGCGACTGCGGGAATCACTGCGCCCCACGCAACGACATGAGCTAAAGCCGGCCACACCACACTGAGCAATGCAGCGACGAGACCGCACACCATCGCTGGCGCCGACAATGGGACCGCAAGCATGTTTGCTGGTAGCGATGCCACCGTCACGGAACTACCCAGAGCTACCGTTATCGGCAAGACAGCAAGTTGGGCACATAACGTGATTGCGAGACCTTCAATCACCCATTGTGGAACTCGTTGCGCAACAATGCGATCAAGTGCAACGGTCACATTTCTTGAAAACATCACGAGCCCCAATGTGGCAAGTACCGATAGCGCGAAGCCATATGACGTTGCTAGCCATGGGTCGATCACTATCAGAGCAACAATGGCTGCGCAGAGCGCTGGGATTGCGGATACTCGAAACCGTGTCACCATGGCATAAATTCCCACCAGACCCATAGCTGCAGCGCGCACCACACTGGGCTGCGGGCGCACGAGCACCACAAAGGTGATCAGCACGATAACGCTGACTGTTGCTTGCACTCTGCGGGAACGTCGTCGCAGTAGCGCACCGACTCCCACAATCAACAACGACACATTGGCACCCGACACTGCAATCAAGTGACTCAACCCTGATGTGCGCATGTCTTGAGTCAATGCGCTCGTCATAGCCGAACTGTCACCAAGTGCAAGTCCCGGAACAAGCTGTTGACCAGCACTGGGCATATCGCGCAACACCTGACGCAATGACGCTCGAGTGACAT
>JBAXRV010000040.1:0-15767 GCA_037131045.1 Actinomycetes bacterium | reverse complement strand
CGCAGCTGGTAGCGCACCTGCATGGCATGCAGGGGGTCAGGGGTTCGAATCCCCTTAGCTCCACATCAACGACATAAGGCGTCCGCAAGGGCGCCTTATGTCGTTACATTTGAAGTATGCGACGCACGGGGACTTGGCTTGGAATTCTGGCGATTGGGTCCCTACTTATCGCTGTGTGCTTTGGGATGATGCAACAAAGTATTCGAGCTCAGGCGAACATCCCCGTGTTGGAATTGAGCACCAAACTCACACACCAGATTCTGCAGACAGGTAATGTCGCTCAAGTCCTGCAAGATGGACATGACCGAGGTATTAACAACTTGGAACCCGGCACTGCGGGTGAGCCGGCTGCACTCGTGATGAACTTCGCAGGAACCGACCTCGTGGTGTCGACTTTCGATAACTGGCCATCGAGCATCCCGCTTCCGCCAAGTGGACTCTTTAACGCTCAGGAGCAATTCGCGGGTGATACGACCTCAGATGTTGCCATTGGTGCCATCGACACTGTGACGTGGCAGCCAACTGATGGCTTGCGGTTTGCCACAATTATTCAACCGTTGCGAGTAAACGCTCACACATACTTCCTAGTGACGTTTGGCAACCTGGCACCGTATGAACATCAAACTGATCTCGTCTTTCGAGTCGCCTGCGTCGGTGAAATTATGCTCATCCTGTTGTGTCTGTTACTTGCAGTGGTTTTGCGGGAATCTGTATCCAGTCTGGAGAAAACTAGGTAACTCGTTTTGCCAATCAATGAGCAACAACTAGATCACAGATTTCTGAAGCGGAAACATGAATTACTCTCGTTACACTTGCAGATTAGTGACTAGCAGGAAGTGCAGGAGAGGTGTCTAAAATACATCCAATACATCGTGGAAAAACTAGAGTGACAAGTATCTTGAATTTTCAGACTGGAAGTCACCCTAGCTATGTACCAATTGACACTCTTTCAGAGTCACTTATTTCTGAAGGGGTCGCTGTTCGATATGTGACGGCAGTCCCTTTGTATGTAAAGGTATTCCGGAAAATGGGTATGTATCGCTCCCCACGAAGGAAGATCAATCCTGTGATTGTTCCAATGATGGGATTTCGTAGAGATTTCTTCTTGCACGGATCATTTATCGGTGATCCGATTCCCTTTATCTGGGATTCCTGGGAATGCAACTGGGATCGATGGGAGAAGTTTTTTCTGAAATCTAAGGTGAAAAAAGTGATGATGACTTCCTCTGTGAGTGTGAAGCATTTTTCACAATTATTTCCAGACATAGAATTCTTGTACGTTCCTGAGGCAATCAAGTTAGCATCTTATTCAAATAACCGTGACCTTAGGTTGAGGGAAATCGACATTCTTGAACTTGGGCGAAAGTTTGATCGTTGGCACAATTTAGTTTTCCAAAACGAAAACTCAGGTGCTTTTGTACATCTGTATGAACCTCAGGTTGGCTCAATAATTTTTGAAAGCTTTGACGAAATGTTGGTGGGAGTCTCCCAGGCAAGACTCTTTATTTGCTTTCCTCAGTCCGAGACAAATCCTGAACGTGCTGGAGTTGTAGAAACAATGACGCAACGGTATCTAGAGGGTTTGGGTTCAGGGTGTTTGGTGCTTGGAAAGGCGCCACAGGAATTAATTGATCTATTTGGATACAACCCGGTAATTGAAGTTGACTGGCAAGATCCTTTGGGACAAGTGACAACTTTGTTGGCAAATATCGAGGATTATCAAGATTTCTGTGACAAAAACTTTGAGCGGGTGAAGACCGTCGGTGATTGGAGCCATCGAACCAATTTGATACTAGATTTTGTAACCTTGAAGGGGTTCGAATCCCCTTAGCTCCATTGCGCCCGCGAAAAAGAAATGTGTTTTGCCGGGTAATTGCAGATGGCAACTTTTCGTCCGCTTGCACCAAGGGAGCGAATCAGAGGAGTTCTCGTAGAATCGTTCCATGATTTCTTGGCCACTCCAGCGACCAACCTTGATTGATGCAAATTTAACTTTGCGTCCATGGGTGATGGACGACAGATCTACGGTCTACGACATTTGCCAAGACCCAATCATTCAGCTTTATACAACAGTTCCTGTGCCCTATACCGAGGAGCATGCTCGAATTTTTATCGAAAGCCAAGACGAAAATTTTGATCGGCATGACTCGATGGCATTTGCTGGGGTGGTAGACGGCCAAGTTGTTTTATGTGTGTCACTACATGGGGTCAAAGAGTTTGATCATTTTTGCGAACTTGGATACTGGGTTGCACCAGATGCTCGCGGTGCAGGATATGCCAGCCGGGCTGCGCTGCATGTGAGCAACTTTGCTTTAAGTCTGGGATTCCGCAGAGTAGAAGCATTTACAGATCCCGACAATGTTGCATCTCGGCGTACATTGGTCAGGGCGGGATTTCAGATGGAATCGATATTGCCGCAACGCATGACCCAGCGAGACGGTAAACAAACCGACGCCATTATGTTTTCAAAACTTGCCGTAAATCTTTGACCGTTGCACGTCAATTAACCGGCGATGAAGTCGCCTTCAGCATTGGCAACTTCGACACCAAGACCTTCAAGGTATGCAACCGCAGCTTTAATGTCCTCAGTCGATCCTTGAAAGTCAACAATCATCCAACCGAAGTGGTTTTCAATGGATGCCCGACGAATACTTGGAATGATGTTGTAGTCCTTCACCACGTGGTAAATCACAGGCTCAAGAACTTGAGACTCCGGAAATGTTAAACGGTAGCGGTGATGCAACATAGGTAAATCCTAGCCAATGGTGGTGTGCCCATGGTCGAGAACCGTGGGCAAATTATCAAACGAGTGCAACTAGCGCAAGGCTCGGTTCACTGCGGAGACAACGGCCTTGAGCGATGAGGTCACGATGGACGAATCGATTCCAACGCCCCAGAGCATGATTCCGTTCACGGCACACTCAAGATAGGCCGCTGCTTGCGCATCGCCACCACTAGACATTGCGTGCTCGTGGTAATCCAACACCCGCACATCTACGCCTACGTGAGTGAGTGCATTCGAAAACGCTGCGATTGGACCATTACCGACGCCTGAGATTTCAACTTCACTTTCAGGATGTTCGCGGTCGCTCACTAAAACGCGCACAGTTGTATCGGCATCGACATCGCTGTCCACTGCTACGGTCTTTAACTTGAATCGACCCCACGGATTGTCTTTGTTTGGCAAGTACTCGTCGGTAAAGATTTCCCACATCGCAGCAGGAGACACTTCGCCACCGGCTTCATCTGTGTGTCGTTGAATAACTTGGCTAAATTCGATTTGCAGTCGACGTGGAAGTTCAAGTTTGTTTTCGGTGCGCATGATGTAAGCCACACCGCCCTTACCGGATTGCGAGTTCACTCGAATCACGGCCTCGTAACTGCGACCCACATCCTTGGGGTCGATCGGTAGGTAGGGGACTTGCCAGCGGAATTGATCCACGTCAACGCCGGCCGCAGCAGCATCGTCGCGCATGAAGGCTAAACCTTTATTGATTGCATCTTGGTGACTTCCGGAAAAAGCGGTAAAGACTAAATCTCCACCATAAGGATGTCGTTCGCCGACTGGGAGTTGGTTGCAGTATTCAACAGTGCGACGAATGTCGTCGATGTCACGGAAGTCAATCTGTGGATCAATTCCTTGGCTCAGCAAGTTCATGCCCAGAGTCACGAGGCACACGTTTCCGGTGCGCTCACCGTTTCCAAATAAGCATCCTTCAATCCGGTCAGCGCCGGCAAGGTAGCCAAGTTCTGCAGCAGCAACGCCAGTGCCGCGGTCGTTATGCGGATGCAAGCTGAGCACAATCGAATCGCGGTACTTCAAATTGCGGTGCATGTATTCGATGCTGTCTGCGTAAATGTTTGGGCTGGCCATTTCAACAGTCGCTGGAAGATTCACGATGACTTTGCGATCAGGTGTTGGCTTCCAGATATCGTTTACAGCATCGACAACTTCGATTGCATAATCGAGTTCAGTGCCTGTAAATGATTCTGGCGAGTATTCGAAGTACACATCAGTGCCGTCTAGTTGCTCGGCATACTTTAAACATAACTCGGCACCGCGAACTGCGATTTCCTTAATGCCATCCTTATCTAATCCAAAGACCACACGACGTTGCAGAGTGGACGTTGAGTTATACAGGTGAACGATTGCCTGCGGGCAGCCTTCGATTGCTTCAAAGGTGCGCTCAATCAAATGCTCGCGGGCTTGGGTAAGCACCTGGATAACGACGTCATCGGGAATCAAGTTTTCTTCAATCAGCATGCGCACAAAATCGAAATCGGTTTGGCTAGCTGATGGGAAGCCCACTTCAATTTCTTTGTAACCCATCTTGACGAGCAGCTCGAACATGCGACGCTTCCGGTCAGGTGTCATTGGGTCAATGAGCGCCTGGTTTCCATCGCGTAGGTCCACCGCGCACCAGCGAGGTGCCTGGTTGATGGTCTTTGTGGGCCACGTGCGATCGGGCAAGTCAATAGGCGTAAATGGTGTGTATCTGTGGAATGCCATCGGAGACGGCTTCTGCGCATTGCGTTCCTGGTAAGTCATGAGATGTGAGTCCTTCATTTTCTGGGTCTGATGTCAGGTACCGGCAGACAGAAATCCCGCGACGAGAGGGCCGGTGGAATTAGGCCTCGTCGCGGCTGCGAAGGAGCAGGCTCGCGTACATTGGTTTTACCCTATCAGCGGGGCAAGGTTCGCCAAATTCCCGTTTGAGATGATTCCAGCATTTAAGATGCGTTTTCAGGATTCCAGACTGCGGGACTAGCCTTATCGGCATGGCACGTGACATTAAATTGGCAGTAATTGCAGGCGACGGTATCGGCACTGAGGTGGTGGCCGAGGGACTTAAAGTCCTCGACGCCGTGTCAGGTTTGGCTGACATCAAGGTGAGTATTTCCGAGTACGACCTTGGAGCGCGACGTTACAACGCAACCGGTGAAACGCTGCCCGACAGTGTTGTTGCCGAGCTCAAAGAGCATGATGCCATCCTGCTCGGCGCTATTGGTGACCCATCCGTTCCTTCTGGTGTTCTCGAGCGTGGCGTGTTGTTGCCATTGCGTTTCAAGTTGGACCATCACGTGAATTTGCGTCCTGTGAAACTTTTTGAAGGCGTGCAATCTCCACTTGTTGGCAAAGGCTCAAAGGAAATCGATTTTCTGGTGTGCCGTGAAGGTACTGAAGGTCCGTATGTTGGTAACGGTGGACATTTGCGCCACGGCACCGAGCATGAAGTAGCAACGGAAGTCAGCTTAAATACTCGCTACGGCGCAGAGCGCATTATTCGTGATGCCTTTGAGCGCGCTGAACGCCGTCGCAACAAAGTCACGCTAGTTCACAAAACCAATGTTCTGGTGCACGCGGGCGATTTGTGGCAACGAGCATTTAATGATGTGGCTCGGTTATACCCACACGTCGAAACGGACTACCTCCACGTTGATGCCGCAAGCATGTTCTTCATTACTAATCCTGAGCGTTTCGATGTCATTGTGACCGACAATTTGTTCGGCGATATTTTGACAGACATTGGTGCGGCAATCGCTGGCGGAATCGGTCTTGCAGCCAGTGGCAACATCGATCCAACTCGAACGAACCCAAGTATGTTTGAGCCAGTTCACGGCAGTGCACCGGACATTGCAGGGCAAGGCAAGGCCGACCCAACAGCCACAGTGCTTAGTGTTGCGATGCTGTTAGATCACATCGGTGAAGTCGAGGCGGCTAAGCGGGTTGAAGCTGCAGTCCAGACCGACCTGAAGGCTCGTACGGGTGTGCGCTCTACTAGCGCTATTGGTGACGCTCTTGCGGCTTTAGTTGCTGGCGCATAGCGAGTAGCGTTGCCCTATGACTCAGTACGTACACCCAGGTCTTAATATATCAGCGGCCGACATCGTGAAATCTGGTCAACCGCTGTACCCACGAGTGCCTCGCGACAGTGATGCAGGCAGTATCAAAGTTGAGCCCGACGTCACACCAACGTCGGTCGAGCGTCGAAACGAAATTTTGGCAGCACCAGGTTTTGGTAAGTACTTCACTGACCATCTCGTCATGGCGACATGGACGCGTGAAGCAGGTTGGGGAGATGCTCGACTTGTAGGAAGTGACTCGAGCGCCGGTGGTCATGCGATGAATGCCTTGCATTACGGACAATCCATCTTCGAAGGCCTGAAGGCTTACCGTCAAGAAGATGGCAGCGTGTGGACGTTTCGTCCTGAGGCTAACTCACTTCGTTTCCAGCGCTCGGCGTACCGTTTGGCGTTGCCACCTGTGCCTACCGATTTATTCATTGGCGCAATTGAAGCTTTGGTTCGTCAAGACATTGACTGGGTATCTGATGACCACGAAAAGTCGCTCTACCTGCGTCCGCTCGAGTTCGGTGCTGAGAATGCATTAGGCGTCAAGCCATCGGACAAAGTCCAGTTTGTGCTAATTGCTTCACCGGTTGGTGCGTACTTCTCAGGGGGCATTAAGCCCGTGAAGGTTTGGATTAGCGAAGAATTTGTTCGTGCTGCCCCTGGGGGAACTGGCGAAGCAAAATGTGCCGGTAATTATGCTGCAAGTTTGCTGGCACAACAGGACGCGGCTGCTAAGGGATGCGATCAGGTTGTCTGGATGGATGCACTTGAGCGTCGCTACATCGAAGAGATGGGCGGTATGAACTTATTCTTCGTCTTTGGTTCTGGAGCAGATGCCCGTGTTGTCACGCCTGCGCTTACCGGAACTTTGCTACCGGGCGTGACCCGTGATTCATTGCTCACACTTGCCGCCGACCTTGGTTATGCCGTCGAAGAAGGAAAAATTTCAGTAGAACAATGGCGTGAAGGCGCGACTTCAGGTGAAATCACAGAAGTGTTCGCATGTGGTACTGCGGCCGTCATCACACCTGTTGGTTCCGTGGAGAGCAAGAACTATGGCTCATGGACAATGGGCAACGGAGAACCTGGCCCGATTAGCATGCAGTTGCGAACCGCCCTTGTCGATATTCAAACCGGTCGGACTCCAGATGTTCACAAGTGGATGCACCGGATTTCGTAATGAACAACTCACGCGTCAGTGACGCATTCCATGTGTATGACACAACGCTGCGTGATGGTGCGCAACGTGAAGGAATTACTTACTCAGTAGAGGACAAGCTAGCTGTAGCCAAACTTCTTGACGATTTTGGTGTTGGCTTCATTGAAGGCGGTTGGCCTGGCGCGCTTCCCAAGGACACTGAGTTTTTTGAGCGCATTTCTCAGGGTGACCTCGTATTAAAGAATGCAAAACTCGTGGCCTTTGGCGCAACGCGTAAAGCCGGTGTTGCTGTTGAAGATGATCCTCAGGTGCGTGCCCTAATCGATTCTCAAGCACCAGTCATTACTTTGGTGGCAAAAAGCGATGTGTGGCACGTTGAACAGGCGCTCAAGACAACGTTAGAAGAAAATCTGGCGATGATTTCTGACACCGTGTCATTTTTAGTAGACATGGGTCGCCGGGTCTTTGTTGACTTCGAACATTTCTTTGATGGCTACAAACATGATCCCGATTTCGGCGTCGCTGCCGTGCAGGCAGCGATGTCTGCTGGTGCTGACGTAGCAGTTCTGTGCGATACCAATGGTGGAATGTTGCCCACTGGCATATTCACAATTGTGTCTGACGTTGTGAACCGTACCGGTGCGCGCATTGGTATTCATTGCCAAGATGACACTGGTTGCGCGATCGCAAACTCCGTTGCAGCTGTTGAAGCTGGCGCTACGCACGTACAGTGCACTGCTAACGGATATGGCGAACGTACAGGTAATGCTGACTTATTCAGCGTGGTTGCGAATCTTGAATTAAAACTTGGGATGCATGTGCTACCCGTTGGCGCGATGAAAGAAATGGTGCGCGTTTCGCATGCGATTGCTGAAATCGCAAACCTACCGCCAAATACGCATCAGCCATACGTTGGCACATCATCATTTGCTCACAAAGCAGGTCTTCATGCCAGTGCCTTGAAAGTGAACTCCGAGTTGTACAACCACATCGATGCAGCTGTTGTGGGAAATGACATGCGTATCTTGGTGACCGAAATGGCGGGCCGTGCTTCTATTGAACTTAAAGGTAAGGAACTGGGTTACGACTTAAGCGACAATGCAGTTGCGGTTACTAAGGTCGTTGAACAAGTAAAGAACCTAGAGGCACAAGGCTGGTCGTTCGAAGCTGCCGATGCATCGTTTGAGTTGCTGCTTCAAGCGGCGATCTCGGGCAACCCTGTGAACAAGTTCACTGTGGAGTCATGGCGCACCATTGTTGAGCAACGAGAAGACGGAACCGTTGTGAGTGAAGCAACTGTGAAGTTACACACCGATGGCGAACGCATCATTGCAACTGGTGAAGGTAATGGTCCAGTCAATGCATTGGACAATGCGCTGCGCTCTGCATTAATGCAACGCTTCCCAGAACTGTCCAATCTTGAGTTGGTCGATTACAAGGTGCGTATTCTCGACGGAGGTCAAGGAACCGGCGCTGTCACGCGCGTGTTGATTGAAACTACAGACCGGGTTCGCCGTTGGGACACTGTGGGAGTTCACGAAAATGTGATTGCAGCGTCGTGGTTAGCGTTGGAAGATGCTATTGCCTACGGACTGTTAAACGTCAAAGACCGCTAGTTCCTCTCGGGCACTCGGCACACATGGCCAGAACCAATTTTTAAGTCTGCGCCCCGAAACGTGAATCGGTTACTGCGCACCGATAACCTGTGATGTATGCGCATCGCTCGAGTTTCAGTCCCTGATATTGCCCATCCCGTTTTCGGCGTAATTGATGGGAACACCATAGCGTTGCTTCGTGGTCATCCATTTGGTGACCTTGATCCAACTGGAATTGCGCTCGATCTTGATGATGTAAAAATTCTTGCCCCAGTTTTGCCCAGCAAAGTTGTCTGTGTAGGTAAAAATTATGCTGATCATGCAAAAGAAATGGGTGGCGAAGTTCCTGCAGAGCCGGTTATTTTTATTAAACCATCAACAACTGTGATTGGTGAAGGCGATGCGATTGTGCTGCCGCCTCAGTCATCGAATGTGCATTATGAAGTTGAACTCGCAGTTGTGATCAGCCACCTGTGCAAGGACGTGGCAGTGGAACGAGCCAGCGAAGTCATTTTGGGATACACCGTGGCTAATGATGTGACAGCGCGAGACTTGCAGAATTCGGATGGTCAATGGACTCGTGCAAAATCCTTTGATACTTTTTGTCCGCTAGGTCCGTGGATTGAAACAGAACTTGATCCAACGCACTTGGCTATCTCACTCGATGTGAATGACGAAATTAAGCAAAATGGGAACACGTCTGACTTAGTGCGCTCGGCGCATGAAATGGTCGCTTGGATCTCGTCTGTGATGACGCTGCTCCCAGGTGATGTGATTTTGACGGGAACTCCTGCCGGAGTTGGTCCTCTGGTTCATGGCGACATTGTGACTGCCACCATTGAAGGAATCGGTTCGTTATCTAATCCAGTAGTCTTGCGGTAATTCACCAAGGAGTTTGCTTTCGTGGCACCGGTTCGCGTTCGATTTTGTCCCTCACCTACAGGCAACCCCCATGTGGGTATGGTGCGGACAGCGCTATTCAACTGGGCATATGCTCGCCACACTGGCGGCACATTCGTTTTTCGGATTGAAGACACTGATACTTCGCGTGACAGTGAGCAGTCCTATCACGACCTTCTTGATTCGTTGAAGTGGCTTGGACTTGATTGGGATGAAGGTCCCGTCGTTGGCGGGCCGCATGGTCCGTATCGCCAGTCGCAACGGATGGACATTTACGCTGAAGTAGCCGCCAAGTTGTTGGAATCTGGCCACGCGTATTACTGCTACTGCTCGCCGGAAGAACTTGAAGAACGTCGCGAAGCTGCACGGGCATCGAACACCACGCCGGGCTATGACGGTAATTGCCGCGATCTTTCTGCGGATGCCCGCGCTGTTTTTGTTGCGCAGGATCGCAAACCAGTGACTCGACTTCGTATGCCAGGCACTGACTGGACGTGGAATGATTTGGTGCGTGGTGAAGTGACCTTTGGCGCCGAACATGTTCCTGATTATGTGATTGTGCGTGGCACGGGTGAACCGCTCTACACATTAACGAACCCCGTTGATGATGTGTTAATGGAAATCACACATGTACTTCGAGGCGAAGACTTACTCAGCAGCACACCGCGACAGTTGGCGTTGTATGACGCACTCAAAGAAATTGGCATTGCAAAGGGCGAGCGTCCGCTCTATGGACATTTGCCGTATGTGATGGGTGAAGGAAATAAGAAACTTTCAAAGCGCGATCCAGAATCGGCTTTGTTGATGTATCGCGAAGAGGGTTACTTACCTGAAGGTCTGATTAACTACTTGTCACTTTTGGGTTGGTCGTTTGGAGATGATATTGAATTTTTCTCCAAGGAGCAGATGGCACAAGTTTTTGATGTCACGCGAGTTAACGCCAATCCTGCACGGTTTGATTTAAAGAAGTGCACTGCAATTAACGGGGAGTGGATGCGTGCTCTTTCGCAGGACGATCTGACGCAGCGCTTGATTCCGTATCTAAAACAAGAAGGTGTGCTGACTTCTGATCCAACGGATACGCAATTAGCGACGTTACGGGCTGCCGTACCTCACGTACAAGAGCGAATGGAAACATTGCGCCAGGGTGTTGGCATGTTGGGCTTCTTGTTTTTCGGTGATCCGGGAAGTCCTGCTTTCCACGTTGATTCGGAAGAAGCCAGCAAGGTCCTGACCGAAGATGCTCGACCCGTAATTGCAGGTGCTGTTGCGGCCCTGCGGGATGTGGGGCAGTGGACGACCGAATCGATTGAGGCAGCACTTCGGGTAGCGCTCATTGATGGTTTGGATCTAAAGCCCAAGCTGGCTTTTGGGCCGGTGCGCGTTGCGGTCACTGGTCGTCGAGTGTCACCGCCGCTGTTTGAATCACTTGAAATTCTTGGCCGCGAGCGCTCACTGGCTCGCCTTGAAGCAGCGCTTCGTTAGCGATTTCACGGGCTACCCGCCACTGGGCTAGAATCGTCAAGCGCTCACGCGTGCAATGCCAAATGGGGTATGGGGTAATTGGCAGCCCAAGTGATTCTGGTTCATTTAGTCTAGGTTCGAGTCCTGGTACCCCAGCCATACGACTGCAGGTTCTGTGGTCGTTGTGCCTGACCACTGGTGGCCCACCCCTTCAATGTCGCTACGAGACACTCCAGTGTTTGCCAGACTGTAGGCATGGCATCCCGGCAATTCCCTCGGTTATCTGACATCACACCGCTCATCGGATTCAAGTCCCCATTCTCGAAGCAATCAGATGTCGACAAGGCTGTGACTATTTGGCAGCTTCGAGCGATTGCACAAGCCAAAACCCCGCGTGCTGTTTTTGATTACACAGATGGAGCGGCCGGTGAAGAACTAAGTATGAATCGCTCGCGTGAGGTGTATCGCGACTTGGAGTTTTATCCTCGCGTTCTTCGCGATGTGGCGACTGTGGATACGTCTGTCACGGTGCTTGGTCAGCGTTCAGAGTTGCCGTTCTTTTTCAGTCCAACTGGCTTTACTCGCATGATGCATTACGAAGGTGAACCTGCCGTTGCTCAAGTGGCTGTGGAATTTGGAATCCCGTACACATTGTCAACCTTGGGTACCACGTCGATTGAAGATTTAGCAGCAGCCTCGCCAGATACTCGCAAGTGGTTCCAACTGTATTTATGGCGCGATAAAGCATCACGTTTCGAATTAGTTGGTCGGGCCGCAGCCGCCGGCTATGAAGCAATCATGTTGACCGTCGACACAGTTGTTGGCGGAATGCGGGTGCGCGACGTGCGCAATGGTTTAACGATTCCGCCACAGCTCAGTGCAAAGACACTTGCTGACATGGCCCGGTATCCAAAGTGGTGGGGAAATCTGCTGACGACAGCCCCGCTGGAATTTGCATCGCTGAAGTCAACTGGCGGAACAGTCGCAGACTTAATGAATAGTGTGTTTGATCCATCGATCACGATGGATGATGTGAAGTGGCTGCGCGAAAACTGGCACGGGAAATTGATCATCAAAGGCGTGCAAAATGTTGCAGATGCCCAGATGCTCATTGACGCCGGCGTCGACGCGCTGGTGTTGTCGAATCATGGGGGTCGGCAACTTGATCGGTCCGTCGTGCCGCTGGAACTCTTGCCACAAGTGCGAGCTGCACTTGGCTCGAAACCAGACGTCATGATTGATGGCGGCGCATTGTGTGGCGCCGACATCGTGGCGGGGATTGCGCTAGGCGCGACAGGCGTAATGGTTGGGCGTGCTTATCTATACGGAATTATGGCTGGCGGGTTGGCTGGAGTGCGGCGGGCCGCAACGATACTGAAAATCGAAGTTGAGCAAACCATGCGCCTCATGGGTATCAAGCAGCTCGATGAACTAGAACCAGACTCCGTGCGCTTGCGACATAAATGAATTTTTGCAGAAAGTTAAAGCAAACTGTGCTTTTTTAAGAAAAATGTGCTTACTATGGTCACAATCGTTCTGACCTAGGGGATTGGTATGTCACTTCGGAGAAACTCACTCATTGCAGCGCTTGCGCTACTTGGATCGTTGTTTGTGGGATCGCCTGCCCAAGCAAACACCATCACTGGTGTCACGATTGTTGGAACGCCAGCGGTTGGCTCCACGCTTGTTGCGTCGGTCTCTGGCGGTGCCACGAGTTACTGGACATTTTGGTACAGCTGTAGTCGTCGCTTGAATGTAGGGGAAAATCCGGCGTTTAATACCGCCTGTGCGAGAGTATTCGGGAGCAATGGAAGCGGCGACGACGTCAACTATTTAGTTGTTCCTCCGCGAGTCCAGGGCCGATTTATACAAGTTGTTGTTTCTCCTCGAAACGGCGTCCTCTGGACCGATGTGTTAACAAACACATTTGCGCAAACAGATGTGATTGTGCCAGTGACTTACGATGCGCCCGCGGTTATCAACGCGTCAGGCGGCACGACTGCCACAAATGGTCTACGTGTTACTTACGCTGGTGGGCAAATACAGATCCACCGCAATGGTTCGGGTCAGGTTTTTGGACCCGTATCTCTACCGAGTGTGGCATCGAATTCGAACGATACTGATTTATTCAATGGCGTGTATCTGCTCGTCGGGTCGACCATTATTGGTCCGCAAGGCAGGATTCTTTATGACTGTGTTGATCGGAACGTTCCTGGAGTATCGAAAATTCCAACGGTGGTTAAGCCTGACTGCGAACTGAGTTATGCAAAATGGAATTCAGTTACTGTTGCTGGCGGTTCAGCGTCGGGTTCTGGAACGATTTCCAGTCGCTTGTCATACCGTGGAACACAAGGAACTTACACGGTAGACCTCACGCTGAGTTATGTAGCGAACAACGATTTCTATTCATATCGTGCAGTTGTGACGCCGCCTGCAGCCAATACGCAACAAGTCAAGCTTTATCAAATCGTAGATACCTACTTAGTTGGAAGCGATGAGGGACCTGGGTTTTATGTTGCTGGAGCTCAACCTATGGTGGGCACGGAAAAGACCTTTGAAGGCGTAACCGTCGTTGAAGCCTTACGTAATACGGGTCGGGCTTGGGATGGGTATTGGTCTGGATATTACGGGTGTCCATTTTTTGGAAGTCACTTAACCGGTGGTTTTTACGACAACGCGTGCAAAGACCTCAAAGCATCCGCACGTAGTGGTGGCGATCTACTTACTGGCAGCAGTGCAATTGATACTCGTGAAACAACTGACAACGGGATTGCGGCGGTTTGGAAACTGGGAGCTGCGAAAACTGCAACCACCATCACCTATGACCTTGTGTTTAGTGGAACTCCGACATCCTTCCCGCCGACTATCAACAATCACATTGTTACTGGTGGAAATGATGCAGGCGGAATACTTACCAGGGCGGCATTACTTGGTGGCACACCAAACATCACGTCCACACAACAGTGGTATCGCTGTACGTCGCCTGTAACGGCCGGAATAACAGTGCCAGCGGGGTGTACCGCGATTACCGGTGCAACAGAAAACACGTATGTTGAAACGGCGGCTGATGCTGGTCGATATGTGACCGCTTTCGTCACAGCGCGTAATGCATTTGGTACTGCGACATCGATAGCGCCACGGACAATCGCGACCGTAATTCCGGAAATTTTGTTCCCGAATCCTGCCGACCATCTAGTTGGCGCAACAGGTGTTTCAGTTACTGCGAGTGTGACTGGTGGTGGTGCGGTTACGTTTACGTCGACAACTCCAACTGTGTGCACGGTTTCTACCACTTCCGGTTCAGCGGCAGTTCAATTGCATAGCGCAGGGCAATGTTCAATCACTGCATCAAGCGGTCGAGCAGCGCCCATTTCGCGTACTTTCAACGTGACCAAGCTTCCGCAAACAATTACATTTGCTAAGCCCAATGATGTAGAAATATCCACGGGCAGGGTTACTTTATCGGCTACAGCAACCTCTGGCTGGGGTGTCTCATACACGACTAAAGATCCCTCGGTATGTACCGTGTCCGGATCGACGGTAAGGCTTGTGAGTGTTGGTCGTTGTGAGGTGTTCGCTAATCAAGCAGGTGGCACAACGTTTGATGCTGCACCGATGGTCACACAATTCTTTGATGTTTTACAGAAGCCGGTAATTGCAAATGCAGCGGTAACCGGAAATGACTCAGAAGGAAGTCGCCTCACAAGTACTGCAACTGTGAATGGCACGGAATCGCCGACCGTAACTGAGCAGTGGTACCGATGCCTGAATCCGGTAGTAGCTGGGACAACCGTCCCTGCAGGTTGTGCCGCGATTGCGGGCGAGACGGGCACCTCGTATGTGACCGGACCGGCTGATGTTGGTCGTTATGTGACCTCGTTTGTAACAGCGACAAACTCAGCAGGTCGAGCGACCGCGATTTGTCCTAAATCAACGCCAGTGGCGAATCGGGAAATCGTGTTCCCTGATTTGATTGACAGAACTGTCACCTCAACAGGAGTCACTGCGAGAGCGACGGCAAGCGGATTGCCTGTGACATTTACGTCTGTAACACCTGATGTGTGTACTACGACTTCAGGTGGGCAGGTCACCCTGTTGTTGTCCGGTAATTGCACGATTGTTGCGTCAAGCAACGGATTACCTTCTGTCGCTCGCACCTTTGCGGTGACTAAGGTTCCCCAGAGCATCACGTTCCCGAATGTGGCAACGGCGAATTTGGCTAATAGCTCGACGACATTATCTGCGAACTCAGATTCAGGTTTACCGGTGAGTTACACCTCGTCGAATACCGACGTCTGCACGGTGGATGGTTCCACAGTTACCTACATTGCTGTAGGTCGTTGTGAATTGGTCGCCGAGCAAGACGGAGATGACACTTACTCACCTGCAACATCTTTTACCCGATTCTTTGACATTTTAGAAAAGCCATCAGTCACTGACTTGGTTGTAAATGGTGGAGCGGACGAGGGGGCTCGTTTAACTCACGATGCAACGATTGGCGGCTCTCCGGAGATAACTGAAACGTATCAGTGGTACCGATGCGCGAGTGCCGTGACTGCTGGAGCAAGTGTGCCTGGTGATTGTTCAGCGATTACTGGCGCCACAAAGGACCATTACGTCACTGGTGTTGCTGACATCGATAAGTTCGTCACTGTCTTTGTGACTGCAACGAACGCGGTGGGTTCAGATCAAGCTATTGCTGCGCGACCAGACAAGGTCAATGCGCTGGAGATTTTCTTCCCGAATCCTGAAGATCAGTTTGTGGATGCAACAGGCACAACGGTAACCGCTTCGGC
>JBAXRV010000039.1:0-16873 GCA_037131045.1 Actinomycetes bacterium | reverse complement strand
CTATTAAGCAGGTGATTTCGCGAAATTACCATTCTTCGAGTGAACAGCCTCATCGCCCTTACCGACCGAATCTGTTGGTTATCGATGGCGGGCAGCCGCAAGTAAATGCTGCAGCGCATGCGCTCAATGAACTCGGATTGGGGTCGCTGTATGTGGTGGGACTTGCCAAGCGTATGGAAGAGATTTGGCTCCCTGGGGCGCAGTATCCAATAGTTTTGCCACGTAATAGTGAGGCGCTGTTTATGCTGCAACGCATCCGTGACGAGGCACATCGATTTGCCATCACGTTGCACCGCGAGCGGCGCTCTAAATCCATGCTTGAAAGCGTTCTCGACGGCATCTCGGGACTCGGGCCAGTACGCAAACAGGTTTTGATGAAATCCTTTGGTTCATTGAAGAAGATCTCGGCGGCCACGGTCGAGGAGTTGGCCGCCGTAGAGGGTGTCGGCCCGAAGCTGGCCGCGATTGTGTATGAGGCGCTAAAAGATTCCTCTCAACAGTCAGTAAACGTCGCTACGGGCGAGATAATTGACTCGTGAGTGAATCCACATCTGTTGTTTTAGTGACAGGCATGTCAGGTGCCGGGCGTTCCACAGCCACGCGTGCGCTAGAAGATCTTGGTTGGTTTGTCGTTGATAATTTGCCACCTACTTTGATCACTGAAGTTGTCGAGTACGTTGAGGCCGGAAATGGTGCAAACAAGGTTGCCGTTGTTGCTGATGTGCGAGGCGGGAAGCTCTTTGATCAACTCAGCGCTTCCTTAGAGACTGTAAGAAAAGCCGGCCATGACTTGCGCATTGTTTTTCTTGATGCAACAAATGATGTGCTAGTTCGTCGCTACGAGTCATCACGCCGTCCGCACCCGCTTCAAAAGGATGATAATATTTTGGCAGCCGTTGAGCGCGAACGAGGATTACTTGGTGACTTACGTTCGGAATCCGATTTGGTTATCGATACCTCAAATCTCAACGTTCATGATTTGCGCCGAGCAGTCGAAGATGCGTTTGGTGATGATGAAGTATTTGCACTTCATGCAACTGTGATGTCCTTTGGATTTAAATATGGAATTCCGGTTGACGCTGACATGGTTGCCGATATGCGTTTCTTGCCGAATCCGCATTGGGATCCTGCGCTGCGTTCGCACTCGGGGCTTGATTCGGACGTGAACGATTTTGTTTTAGGTTTCCCAGAGGCGTTGAAATTTTTGGACACCTACTCACAATTGGTTGGACTTGTTGAAGATGGGTATCTGCGAGAAGGAAAACGTTTTGTGACTATCGCTTTAGGGTGCACAGGTGGAAAACACAGGTCTGTTGCAATGTCTGAAAACTTGGCTGCTCGTCTTGTCAAGAAAGGTGTTGAAGTTTCTGTCGTGCACCGTGATCTGGGTCGGGAATAGCCAGTGGCTAGTGTGCCAGCACGCTCCCTTGATGTTGTCGCCTTAGGTGGCGGACACGGGTTAGCATCATCGTTGCGCGCGCTGCGACGTGTAACACCTCATGTGACAGCGGTGGTTGGTGTTAGCGATAACGGCGGAAGTAGCGGACGAATTCGTGAGCAGTTTGGCGTTGTTCCGCCAGGTGATTTGCGCATGGCACTTGCTGCGTTGTGCGGAGATGACACATGGGGATCTACCTGGGCGCGAGTACTGCAACACCGATTCTCTAGTCAAGGTGATCTCGATGGGCATTCTCTGGGAAATTTGTTAATCACTGCGTTGTGGCAAGAAAGCGATGATCTTGTTGGTGGACTTGATTGGGTTGCCCGACTATTGGATGCTCGTGGGCGTGTGTTACCGCTCGCCCTTGAACCATTAGATATCTCAGCCACGGTTCGAGACAGTGGTGGCCAATTGAGTGAAGTGCTTGGTCAAGTCGACGTAGCGACGACAACGCACAACATTGAAGCGATCCATCTGACTCCGTCACATCCTCAAGTCTGTCCCGAAGCAGTTCAGGCAGTGCGTAACGCTGATGCCATCGTTTTAGGTCCAGGATCGTGGTACACGAGCGTGCTGACGCATTTCCATGTTCCCGAGATGTTTCAGGCGCTGCACGAAACTCCAGCGACTCGAATTTTGGTCCTTAACCTGATTGCCCAATCTGGTGAAACATCAGGATTTAGTCCACAAAGTTACTTAGAGGTTTTAGCGAAGGCCTATCCAGGATTTCGCATTGATGCTGTGATTGCTGACCCTAAGCACGTTCAGGATTTTGACTCTCTGGCCCAGACGGTCGCTGGGATGGGCGCGGTTCTTGAGACGTGCGATGTGGCGGCTCCCGAGGGGGGAGTACACGATCCTGAATTACTAGCCTCGGCGTTTCGTTCGGTATTTGCACATGGCAGTATCGGACTATGGCAATGACAGCAGCGGTCAAGGACGAGCTCAGTCGTCTTGAAGTAGCCAAAGCCTGCTGCCGCAAGGCTGAGGTATCTGCAGTGCTGCGATTCGCAGGCGGACTTCACATTGTCAGCGGACGCATCGTTGTGGAAGCCGAACTCGACACGGGGCAGGCCGCTCGTCGGCTCCGTAAAGATCTTTCCGAGTTATTTGGGCATAACGCCGAAATTAGTGTTCTTTCCGGTGCCGGAATTCGCAAAGGCAGTCGCTATTTAGTGCGCGTGGCTGAAGAAGGCGAAAATTTAGCAAAGCAGTCTGGCTTAGTCGATGCAGGTGGCCGTCCCGTGCGAGGACTTCCGCCGCACATTGTGTCGGCAAGTTTGTGTGATGCTGAAGCTGCATGGCGCGGCGCATTCCTGGCGCACGGTTCGTTGACTGAACCTGGACGCAGTAGTTCATTAGAAATTACTTGTCCTGGTCCAGAGGCAGCTTTGGCGCTGGTGGGCAGCGCACGTCGACTGGGAATCGCAGCGAAGGCTCGCGAAGTACGTGGCGTTGATCGCGTTGTGATTCGCGACGGTGATGCCATCAGTGCGATGTTGACTCGCATTGGTGCACATGAATCAGTCATGGCGTGGAAAGAGCGTCGCCTTCGCCGCGAAGTGCGTGCTACTGCAAATCGCCTCGCGAACTTTGATGATGCAAACTTGCGTCGCTCTGCCCGCGCAGCTGTGGCCGCTGGAGCACGAGCGCAACGTGCCATGGAAATTTTGGGCGCCGACATTCCAGCACATTTACTTGAGGCTGGTCATCTGCGAGTTAACCACCAACAGGCCTCGCTTGAGGAACTCGGCGCACTTGCCGATCCTCCGATGACTAAAGATGCCATTGCTGGGAGAATTCGCAGATTATTGGCAATGGCAGACAAGCGCGCCACCGAATTGGGCATTCCGAACACCGAGGCGGGCCTGACTCCAGACATGCTCGAACGCTAGAATAGAGCCAACTTCTCGGTGCAGTGTGGCTCCGACCCCATCAGTTCTCTTCTAGGAGGCACTCCCATGAGCGTGCGCGTAGGTATTAATGGATTTGGTCGCATTGGCCGCAACTTCTATCGAGCCATTGCGGCAACGGGCGCCGATATTGAAATCGTGGGAGTCAACGACCTCACTGACAATGCAACTCTGGCTCACTTGTTAAAGTACGACTCAATTCTTGGTCGGTTAGGTAAGGATGTGTCATTCACTGACAGCTCGATTGTTGTTGGCGGAAAGAGCATTGCAGCATTGTCAGAACGCGACCCAGCAGCATTGCCATGGGGCGATCTCGGGGTAGATATCGTCATCGAGTCCACAGGCCATTTCACCGATGCCACAAAGGCAGCTGGTCACATTGCTGGTGGCGCCAAGAAGGTCATCATTTCAGCGCCGGCAAGCAATGAAGATGTCACCATCGTTATGGGCGTAAACCACGAGACGTATGATCCAGCAACGCACCATGTCATCTCGAATGCCTCATGCACAACGAACTGTCTGGCGCCAATGGCAAAAGCGATTCACGATGCATTTGGAATTGACCACGGCTTGATGACAACGATTCACGCCTACACAAACGATCAAGTCATTCTGGATTTCCCTCATAAGGATCTGCGTCGCGCTCGTGCCGCTGCAACCAACATGATTCCTACAACTACTGGTGCCGCAAAAGCAATCGGACTTGTTATGCCTGAACTCAAGGGCAAGCTAGATGGTTACGCCATGCGCGTCCCAGTGCCAACCGGCTCAGCAACAGATTTGACTGCAGTGTTGAAGAAATCTGCGACCAAGGATGAAATCAATGCAGCAGTAAAAGCGGCTGCGCAGGGATCTCTCAAGGGCTACTTGTCATACACCGAAGATCCAATTGTTTCCTCTGACATTGTGACTGATCCATCGTCGTGTATTTTTGACGCTGCGTTAACTGTTGTTATCGGAAATACGGTCAAAGTTGTTGGCTGGTATGACAATGAATGGGGTTACTCTAACCGCCTTGTTGACCTGACGAACTATGTTGGTGCGCGCCTCTAACATGACCATTCGAGGAATTGATCAGCTCGATGTAGCTGGCAAAACTGTGTTGGTGCGCAGTGATTTGAATGTCCCACTTGATGGAGCAACAATCACTGATGATGGTCGGATACAGGCGAGTGTTCCTACCATCGCGTCCTTGGCTAAGCGTGGAGCAAAGGTAGTCGTGTTGGCACACCTTGGTCGTCCTGAAGGTAAACCAGATGCGAAGTACTCACTCGCTCCTGCAGCTGCCAGGTTAGGCGATTTACTCGGGCTTGATGTATCGCTGTGTAGCACAACAACAGGGCCGCAAGCATCGCAGCTTGTGTCATCACTTGCTGATGGTGACGTGGCGATGTTGGAAAACGTTCGATTCGATGCCCGCGAAACGAGTAAAAATGCGAGCGAGCGCGAAGAACTCGCTGCCGAATGGGCGGCGCTTGGCGACCTGTTTGTGAGCGATGGCTTTGGGGTCGTACATCGTAAGCAGGCGTCAGTGACTGAACTTGCGATGCACTTGCCTCATGCTGCCGGTTACTTAGTGGAAAAGGAAGCGCACGTATTTGCCACACTTGTGAGCAACCCCGCACGGCCATATGTCGTTATTCTGGGCGGCTCGAAAGTAAGTGACAAGCTTGGTGTTGTTGAAAACTTGCTAACCAAAGTTGATCGACTATTGGTGGGCGGTGGAATGGCCTATACATTCTTAGCGGCTCAGGGTCACAGTGTGGGGAACTCACTCCTTGAAATTGACATGATTGATACCGTCCGAGATTTGATTGAACGCGCGCACAAGCAAGGTGTTGAGATTGTGCTGCCCACAGATATTGTGATCGCTGATGCATTCGCACCTGATGCCCACACTCAGATCGTGACAGCAAACTCCATTCCTGATGGTTGGATGGGATTGGATATTGGTCCACAGACTCAGCAACTATTTGCTGAAAAGATTTCTGATGCGAAAACCGTTGTGTGGAATGGCCCTATGGGCGTTTTCGAAATGGCAGCGTTTGCACAGGGTACTCGCGCAGTTGCCATAGCGATGACAAAAGTTGATGCGATGACGGTGATTGGTGGCGGCGATAGCGCGGCTGCAGTTCGTGTGCTGGGAATCGATGAGACGCAATTTACACATATTTCTACTGGCGGCGGAGCCAGTCTTGAATTCTTGGAAGGCAAGACTCTGCCCGGTCTTGCCGTGTTGGAGGACTAATGACACGTACGCCACTCATGGCTGGTAACTGGAAAATGAACATCAATCACATTGAAGCGATTGCATTAGTTCAAAAACTTGCCTACACATTCACGACAGAGGATTTTGCCGTTCTCGATGTCGCGGTGCTTCCTCCGTTTACTGACATTCGTTCGGTACAGACTCTTGTTGATGGTGACAAACTACAACTTAAATACGGTGCTCAAGATCTGTCTACTGCAGACAAGGGTGCTTACACCGGCGAGGTGAGCGGTGTCATGCTTGCAAAGCTTGGCTGCACCTTTGTGGTGGTGGGTCATTCGGAGCGACGTCAACATCATGATGAAACTGATGACATCGTCAATGCCAAAGCAAAAGCCGCAATACGCCATGACATCACACCCATCGTGTGTGTTGGAGAAGGCTTAGAAACTCGCAAGGCTGGCGAGCATGTGGAATTCACACTGGCTCAACTAGACGGCTCCCTGGCAGGGCTCACCTCAGACCAAGTGGCGAACTTAGTGATTGCTTATGAACCGGTGTGGGCAATTGGTACAGGCGAGGTGGCAACTCCTGCCGATGCCCAGGAAGTATGCGCCGCTATTCGCTCACGAATCCGCGAGGTTCATGGCACGTCAGCCGATAAAGTCCGTATTCTGTATGGCGGATCAATGAAGGCGGAGAATGTCGCGGCCCTCATGAGTGAAGCCGACATAGACGGCGGTTTAGTGGGCGGAGCGTCCTTGGATCCCGATGAATTCGTGTCAATCTGCCGCTACCGGATGCATTCCTAACCTGTCGCCAGTATCAGGTATCCTTAGACCGTCCCCATAGTTGAACCAGGAGATTTTCATGATCACTGTTTTGGAAATCGTGTTAGCGCTCACCAGCGCGTTGTTAGTGCTTTTGGTTCTGTTACACAAGGGCAAGGGTGGCGGCTTATCCGACCTGTTTGGTGGCGGCGTGAGTTCGTCACTAGGCGGTTCATCGGTGGCCGAACGAAACCTTGACCGCATCACTATCGGGTTGGCGCTAATTTGGATTACTGCCATCGTCGCTTTGGGCCTTGTGCTCAAGACAGCTTAAGAGGAGTTCTTCATGGCAAGTGGTAGTGCAATTCGCGGAAGTCGTGTTGGGGCTGGCCCGATGGGTGAAGCAGAACGCGGTGACGCAGCACCTCGAGTATTAGTTGGTTACTACTGTGCCGATGGACACGAGACTCACCCTAGTTTTGCTCATGATGCAGAAATTCCTGAAGAGTGGGATTGTCCTAAGTGCGGACTACCTGCCGGTCGCGATCAGGAAAACCCACCAGTGCAAGCGAAGACAGAACCGTACAAAACGCACTTAGCGTATGTCAAAGAACGTCGTAACGATGTTGATGGCAAAGATATTCTTGATGAAGCCCTAGCTCGTCTGCGTGGGAAGTAAATCACAATACTTTAAAGAGAACTCGCCTGTGGATCGATGTACAGGCGAGTTTCTTTTTTGCCAACTGCGCCTGCTGCCGGGATGTCATGTAGACCGGCCCCAGCAATAACGTCACGCACCGCATCTTTCTTTTCGGCGCCAGTTGCAATCAGCCACACTTGATCAGAGGCATTGATAGTTGGAAAGGTCCACGTCACCCGTTGTGACGGTGGCTTGGGGCTATCTGTGATTGCCAGAATGCCGAGTGGTGAGTCGAGTTGTGCGGAATGTGGGAACAACGATGCAACGTGACCATCAATGCCGATACTTAATATCGTCACATCCATCAGCGTATTTGTGGCACAAAATCGCGTTGTAGTAAATTGGTGAAGTTCGCTGGAGTAAGACAGTGCTGACTGTTCAATGGACTCTGACGTATCCGGTCCAGCGATGCGATGTATCCGACCCTTGATTTCGATACCCGCTAACACAAGATCATTGCGATCTTGATTCTCGCGAGGAACAAAGCGTTCGTCGCTCCACCATATATGTAGTCGGGGATTAGCGACTACCTCTGGTCGACTCAAAAATTCGCGCGCTATGAGTCCACCCGCGCGTCCACCGGTAAGTGCAACATGGAATTCCTGATTGTCGCTCGCAAGCATCGCATCGACAAGATCTGACACAACTGCGGTGACGACATCACGTACTACGTTGACGTTACGCACGTTGCTTGACCTCTGGATGAAGCACACTTTCCACACCGACTAATGCTTCGGCATAGATCTCGTCAGGGTCGAGTCGGCGCAACTCTTCAGCAAGGAGTTCTGCCAATGTTCGACGCGACAGCGCAACAGTAGAGGCGGGTGTTCCAGGAACTTCAAGTTGCGCGACTCGTCCATCGGCTCTGGACAAAGTGACCTCGCCCAGCGATGTAGTGAGAACAACTTTGCTAATGCCCGGCTCTTTGCTGTGCGCAATGCTGGTTGGCACATTGAGCCGCTTGTGAAGCCATCCAGCGAGTAGCACGCCGCTTGGGTTACGTGCTTGCACTGTCACCTTTGCTGCGGTGATCTGACCAACAGGTTGATCCAAAGCAGCAGCGAGCATCGAACGCCACGGAGTTGTGCGAGTCCACGCTAGGTCGGTGTCTCCTGGAACATAGTGTGTCAATCGCACACCGAGTTCTTCGAGGTATTTCGAGCTCTCCGCAGTGTCGGTTATTCGACGTTGTGCGTGCTTACCAATGGGGTCATCAGCAGGCTTGTCGGGTCCTGCAGTAGGCCACCAGGCCACTACAGGCGTGTCAGGCAGCAGTAGCGGGATTGCAACAGAACCTGCGTGCTTGGCTAATTCTCCGTGCAGTCGACATGCAATGAGTTCTCCAGGACCTTCATCGCCACCCACGTAGATTTGAGCATCCAAGTGAGCTTCCCCTCGTCCAGGACGTTCAATTAATCCAATGATGCGCATCGGGTGTTCTCTAGCTGCTTGGGTTGCCGCTTGCAGGGCGTCAGCTTGGTGCAGTTCATCAGTGATGACCAGCAAGGTGAGGACCATGCCCACTGCAGGACTACCCATACGGCGACGCTCTTGATTGATTGCGGCAGCAACTGCGTTTGCTTGCGTGTTTGGCAGATTGATCATGGTCGACGCCACATCCGACCATCACGCGTCATCATGTCGTAAGACTCGTGAGGCCCCCAGCCGCCGCTTGCATATTGTTCTGGCTGACCTAACGCGCTCCAGTGCTCCAAAATCGGATCCAAGATTTTCCACTGCAGTTCTACTTCTTCATGCCGCGGGAACAACGGTGGATCTCCAAGTAGGACGTCGAGTATGAGTCGCTCGTAGGCTTCGGGGCTGGCTTCTGTGAAGGAATCACCATAGGCAAAATCCATCGTCACATCACGCACTTCTAAGGCAGTGCCAGGAACTTTTGAACCAAAACGAACGGTCATTCCTTCGTCAGGTTGCATCCGAAAGACCATGGCGTTATTGCTGAGCTCTTGTGTTGAGGATGCACCAAAAATTTGATGAGGTGCTTTCTTGAAAACTACTGCCACCTCTGTGACTCGGCGACCAAGACGTTTGCCAGCTCGCAGGTAAAAGGGAACTCCTGCCCAACGGCGGGTGTCGATGTCGAGGCGCACAGCAGCAAACGTTTCGGTGATGGAGTCCTTGTTGATGCCGTCTTCATCCAAATATCCACATACTTCAACACCGCCTTGCCAACCCGCGGCGTATTGTCCGCGCGCTGTGTGTGATGTCAGGTCGCTAGGCAACACGATTGCTCCCAGTACCTTTTCTTTTTCAATGCGCACACTGTCCGCTTGAAACGAGGTTGGTTCTTCCATTGCAGTAAGCGCCATTAACTGAAGCAAGTGATTTTGAATAACATCGCGAGCGGCACCGATGCCGTCGTAGTAACCAGCGCGCCCTGCAATACCAATGTCCTCGGCCATTGTGATCTGCACATGGTCGACATAGTTTGCATTCCAAATTGGTTCGTAGAGATTATTGGCGAATCTAATTGCCAACATATTTTGGACCGTTTCTTTACCTAGGTAGTGGTCGATACGGAAAACTGAACCACTAGGAAATACTTTTCCAACAATGCTGTTGAGTTCTTGAGCAGTTTCCAGGTTGTTTCCAAATGGCTTTTCAATCACAACGCGACGCCAAGCATCTTGGTTACTTTCGGCCAATCCGGAACGCTGAAGTTGTTGCACAACGACAGGAAACATGCTTGGCGGAATTGAAAGGTAGAACGCGTGATTTCCATGTGTTCCGCGGGTGTTGTCTAAATCATCAACGACCCGTTTTAACTCGTCAAAAGATTCATCGCTGGCTAAATCCCCAGCAACAAATCGAATGCCTGAGGCAAGTTGCTGCCAGACGTCTTCTCGAAACTCAGTTCGGGCATGTTCTCGAACTGAGTCGTGAACGATTTGTGCAAAATCTTGATCGGCCCAATCTCGCCGGGCAAATCCAACTAACGCAAAGCCAGGGGGAAGTAATCCACGATTTGCCAGGTCATAAATAGCCGGCATCACTTTTTTACGAGACAGGTCACCGGTGACACCAAAAATAACCATGCTGCACGGCCCTGCAACACGGGGAAGCCTTCGGTCATCAGGTGATCGTAAAGGGTTGGTCACGCCTTCGCCTTCATGATGTCAGCCATCGCACCAAGCAGTTGGTTCCATGCGGCAATGAATTTTTCAACACCTTCGGTTTCTAATGTGTGAAAGACGCCCGCACGATTAATGCCGACAGACTCCAGTTGCTGCCATACCGCTACTGCAGACGCCTGGGTCCCTGACACAGTGTCTCCACGACTGATGCCATGATCAGCTACCGCATTGAGCGTGCCTTCTGGCATTGTGTTGACGCAGATTGGAGCAGCAAGCTCAACTACATAACGGGTGTCATCGTAGGCAGGATCTTTTACTCCAGTGGATGCCCACAGTGGTCGCTGAATGTGAGCTCCCTGTGCCGCTAGGACTTTCCATCTCGGTGATGCCTTAACGTCTTCAAATGCGGTCCAGGCCAATTGCGCATTTGCAATTGCTGCTTTCCCGCGCAATTCAGTGGCTTGCATTGTGCCGATGGCATCAAGCTGAGCATCAACCAGTGTGTCAACTCGTGAGACAAAGAACGACGCGACAGATTCAATAGTCGACAGATCGTGACCGTTGTGAGCTGCTTGTTCAAGTCCCGTAAGCCAGGATTCCATTACTTGGATGTAACGTTCCACCGAAAAAATAAGCGTCACATTGACACTGATGCCATGTGCTAACACGTGTGCGATTGAAGGCAAGCCCGCCGGTGTTGCGGGAATCTTGATCATGAGATTGGCGCGGTCAACAAGGTTCCATAGCTCGATTGCTTGGTCTGTTGTACCTGGGGTGTCATGAGCCAAGCGCGGATCAACTTCGAGAGATACCCGACCATCTATACCCGACGTAGCTCGCCACGTGGAATCAAAAATGTCGCAGGCAGCAGTCACATCGCGCACAGTTAAGGCACGCACGGCTTCTTGCGCACTAGCGCCGCGGGCTCGCAGTTCCTGAAGTTGCTCGTCGTATTCGGCAACGCCAGATGTGAGTGCCTTTTCAAAAATACTTGGATTCGTGGTCACACCGACAACATGCTTTGTCGCAATCAGGCTGGCAAGATTTCCTGATTCGATGCGGTGTCGATCCAAGTCATCGAGCCAGATTGAAACACCAGTGTCACTGAGGGCCTGAAGTGCAGATTTAGTCATGGCGAACCATTCGGGCAAGGACTTCTGCGACAACATGTTCGGGCGTGAATCCAAACTCTTCAAACAATTTCACAGCACTAGCAGAAGCTCCATAGTGTTCCAGCGAAACACATCCGCCTTGCGTACCGACATACTTCCACCATCCTTGGGCGATGCCGGCCTCGATGCTGATTCGATTTGTGACCTCAGGAGGCAAAACAGAATTGCGGTACTCGAGTGGTTGTGCGTCAAACCATTCCAAACACGGCGCTGATACCACGCGTGTTGGGACGCCTTGGGCAATTAGTAACTCACGCGCTGCAAGAGCGATTGAAACTTCTGATCCTGTGGCTATCAAAATTGCTTCAGGCTTACCTGATGCATCAGCAAGGACATACGCACCTTTGCTTACAACGTCGATATTTCGAGTCAGGGGGGAATCAATCACTGGTAAATTTTGCCGAGAAAGCACCAAACCTGTCGTCTCATCTCGTTGCACTGCAATCTGCCAAACTGCGGCGGTCTCGTTCGCATCTGCTGGGCGAACCACATTTAATCCGGGGATTGCTCGAAGTGCCCACAGGTGCTCAACAGGTTGGTGGGTTGGCCCATCTTCGCCAAGCCCAATGGAGTCGTGCGTCCAGACATAGGTCACTGGAAGTTTCATCAATGCTGCGAGTCGCACAGCGCCACGCATGAAATCACTGAAAACTAAGAAAGTGCCACCGAATGGTCGCGATAGACCACCGAGTGCAATGCCATTGAGAGCAGCGCCCATTCCAAATTCACGAATACCGAAATGCAGTATCCGACCATGTTCGCTGGCATCAGGCAGAGCGCTCGATGCAGGTAAGAAGGAACCACCATGTTCGATTGTGGTGAGATTGCTATCGCCTAAGTCAGCCGACCCACCGTACATTTCAGGTAAGTGGTGTGCGAGTGCGTTAATGACGTCACCTGACGCCTTACGTGTTGCAACGCTGGTTCCAGGTTCGAAAACTGGGATGTCGCTATTCCAGTCCTGAGGTAACTCACGCTGTGTAAGACGTTTCAGCAGTGCCGCGGACTCTGGATGTTGGGCTTGCCAGGTAGCGAAATTCTGATTCCATGTGGCGTGCAGGGCCTGTCCGCGATCTCGAACCTGTGTGGTGTGGGCAAGTACTTCATCGGATACATCAAAAAACTTTGTTGGATCGGCTCCTAGGAGAACCTTTGTGGCTGCAACTTCGGCTTCACCTAATGCCGAGCCATGGATCTTTCCCGTGTTCTGAAGATTCGGTGCTGGCCAACCGATGATATTGCGTACTCGCACAATCGTTGGTCGGTCCGTTACTGCGGCAGCTCGGGTGAGTGCTGCATCGAGTGCAGGTACATCCACACTGCCGTCTGCTGCCATGTCGACGTGGTCAACATTCCAACCGTACGCAGAGTAACGCGCAAGAACATCTTCGGTAAACGCCAGTGCAGTATCACCTTCGATAGATATGTGATTGTCGTCGTAAATCACAACGAGGTTCCCAAGTTTTTGGTGACCCGCAAGGGATGACGATTCAGAGGCGACACCTTCTTGTAAGCAGCCGTCACCTGCGATGACCCAAATGCGATGGTCAAATGGACTGGTTCCAGCAGGAGCGTCACTGTCAAGCAGACCGCGAATGTATCGAGCATCCATTGCCATGCCAACAGCTGTTGCAAGTCCGGTACCCAATGGACCTGTTGTGACTTCAACGCCATCCGTATGACCGTATTCGGGATGTCCTGGTGTCAACGAACCCCACGTTCGAAATGACTTGAGGTCATCCAAAGTCAGTGAGTAACCCGAGAGAAACAACTGGGTATACAGCGTCAAACTACTGTGACCATTGGATAAGACAAACCGGTCTCGCCCAATCCAGTGGGGATCCGTTGGATCATGCCGTAGAAACTTCTGGAAGAGCAAGTAGGCGACAGGAGCCAAACTCATTGCAGTTCCGGGGTGCCCATGTCCAACTTTTTGTACGCTGTCTTTTGCCAGACAACGTGCTGTTATGACGGCTTTATCATCGATTGCGGACCAGGAAAAATCACTCACAATGACAAGAGTATCTAGAGCACAGGCTCTGACTGGTGTTGACGGGGGTAGGCTTCCCTTGTGTCTGATGCCCCTGCTTCTCTGTCGACATGGAGAGCATATCTGGCGCTGACAAAACCTCGAATTATCGAATTGCTTTTGGTAACAACGATTCCCACAATGTTTCTTGCGGCGCAAGGATTCCCAGCACTCGGGGTAGTTTGTTGGACCCTACTCGGTGGCACGTTGGCCGCCGGCGGTGCAAATGTGATGAATTGCTACCTCGACCGCGACATTGATGCTTTGATGCATCGCACCATGAATCGCCCCTCGGCCACAGGGCAGGTATCCGGCCCTAGCATCGTGCGTTTCGGCTTCACTTTGTCAATACTCTCGGTCATCGTGTTATCACAGTTTGTTAATCCACTTTCCGCATGGCTTGCTGCCGGAGCAATCCTGTTTTATGTCGTTGGGTACACAATGCTGCTGAAACGTCGCACCAGCCAGAACATTGTGTGGGGCGGTGCGGCTGGTTGCATGCCGGTACTCATTGGTTGGTCTGCAGTCACGAACTCGTTATCTTGGGCGCCGATTGTGTTGTTTTTGATTGTGTTCTTTTGGACGCCGCCACATTACTGGCCGCTATCCTTGCGGTACCGCGACGACTATGAGCGCGCAGGCGTTCCGATGCTTCCTGTTGTTCAGGATGCGCACACTGTGGCTCGACACGTGGTGGTCTATTCATGGGTGCTGTGTGCAGTCACATGGGCATTAATCCCAGTTGCACACATGCATTGGTTGTATGCAGTCTCAAGCGTCCTGCTTGGAGCAGGCTTTTTGTGGCAAGCATATGGATTACAAAGTCGGGTGCGCAAGAACCTTGATGACGTCAAGCCGATGCAGCTCTTTCACTATTCCATTAGTTATCTATCGCTGCTGTTTCTGGCGATTGGTGTCGATCCCTTTATCCGATGAAATCACATGTTAGGGATTGCTCAACTACACCGAGTGACTAACACATGACAATCGAAGTCGAATTACGCTCACCCAGAGCACAACTGCTCCCAACACGTGACACGCAACAAGTACCCATGGCAGCCCAGTGAAGTACTGGACGTAACCAATCAGACCCTGACCCAAGCTCACAGCAATGACAATCCACGCTGCGCGCGTGATGTTCGCTGCGGCATGAGTAGAAAGCATTGCGATGACTATTCCGAAACTTAGACCAATGAACAGCACAACGACATCAGAATGAAACCAGGAAATCATTCGAGGGTCGAAAGGTAATCGAGAAATCTTTGCAGAATCTCCTGCATGTGGCCCAGTGCCTGTGACCAGAGTTCCAATCACGATGATGATCAAAGCGAGCCAGGTTTGTAGTCGACTAGCAAGAAAAATTGGCTGCGCCACCACAGGTAAACGGTTGTTGTCGCCTTCTTCATGAGATCGCCAGTGCAACGTCACAGCAATAGCAATCAGCCCGACTGATAGCAAGAAATGGGAGGCAACGACAAGTGGATTTAATCCTGTGAGGACTGTGACACCACCGAGTACAGCTTGAGCAAAAATGCCTACAAGTGTGGCAAGTGACATTCTGCGCAGCGACTGGCGTTGTCCGCGCATCGCCACAATGGTCAATATTGCAACGACAACGAGCACGAACGTCAGTAGTCGATTGCCGAACTCAATGTACTTGTGCCAAGCCTGAGTCTGGTCAGAAGTCGGAGTGATGGAGCCAGGGACACAATCTGGCCACGTAGGGCAGCCCAGGCCAGAAGATGTCAGGCGCACAATGGCCCCGGTCACCACAATTCCACACTGAGCCACGATGTTAGCCACCAGAACCTTGTATTGCCAGGGTTTCATCACGCCACAAGCCTAGTCATAGACCCCGAGGTGCAATCTGGCGGGAAATACGCAACAATAAGGTTGTGAAATTCGCTGGGACTGCTGCAGACCATTTAGGTCGTACTTTGCTTGCCCTGGGACCTTCAACTGCTGCCGTATTAGCGGATGAATTGAGCCTGACCGGTGCCGCAATCCGCAAGACCTTAGATAACCTCATCGATCTGGGATTAGTTGAAGCAACGGAACGCGCGCCTTATGGACCTGCAGCTCTGGCTGGTCCTCGCGGTCGGGGCCGACCAGCTCGCGTGTTCAGTTTGTCTGCCCTGGGTCGAGCTCGCTACGGAGCACACCAAGAAAGTTTGGCAGTTGCTGCATTGAAGTTTTTATCCGATCAACATGGAGCCCATGGTGTTGCGCAATTCGCTCAACGCATTGCATCAGATTTCGTATCGCGACATCCGCAAGTGAGTGTTCCGCAGTCAACTGAAGATCGAGCACAAGCCCTAGTCGATGCACTTAACTCAGAAGGATTCGCCGCGTCTGTCACGCCAGGCCTTGGTGACTCAACTCAAATTTGCCAGCATCATTGCCCGATGGGTGATGTGGCAATTGAATTTCCGAGCGTATGCGATGCCGAAACTGAAGCATTCTCGCAGCTCACCGGAGTTCACGTTACGCGTTTAGCAACCATTGCTAAAGGCAGTTCAGTTTGCACGACACTAGTTCCGCACACCCGAAGGGAAACAGCATGACGACTCAACAAGAGACGCTTGACTCGATTGGAAGTTACGAGTTTGGCTGGCATGACAAGGACTCGGCGGGCGAAACTGCACGTCGTGGCATCAATGAGGATGTTGTCCGCAACATCTCTGCGTTGAAGAACGAGCCGCAATGGATGCTGGACCTTCGTCTTAAAGGTCTGAATTTGTTTGGCAAGAAGCCAATGCCGAACTGGGGCAGTGACTTGTCGGGAATTGATTTCGACAACATCAAGTACTTCGTTCGTTCAACTGAGAAACAGGCAACCAGCTGGGAAGAACTTCCAGATGAAATCAAAAATACTTATGACCGCCTTGGCATCCCAGAGGCTGAGAAGCAACGTCTCGTTGCTGGTGTTGCTGCGCAGTACGAAAGCGAAGTTGTGTACCACAAAATTCGCGAGGATCTAGAGGAACTCGGTGTGATTTTCGTAGACACCGACACAGGCCTGCGTGAGCACGAAGAATTATTCAAAGAATATTTTGGAACGGTTATCCCTGTTGGTGATAACAAGTTTGCTGCCTTGAACACTTCAGTCTGGTCCGGTGGATCATTCATCTATGTTCCCAAGGGTGTTCATGTTGACATTCCATTGCAGGCTTACTTCCGCATTAATACCGAAAACATGGGTCAGTTTGAACGTACTCTCATCATCGTTGATGAAGGTGCCTACATTCACTATGTCGAAGGCTGCACTGCACCGATTTACTCAAGTGATTCACTGCACTCGGCAGTCGTTGAAATCATTGTGAAAAAAGGTGGACGTTGCCGCTACACAACTATTCAAAACTGGTCGAATAACGTGTACAACTTGGTGACCAAGCGCGCTGTTGCTCATGAAGGGGCAACGATGGAATGGGTCGATGGAAACATTGGTTCGAAGGTCACAATGAAGTACCCAGCGATCTGGCTACAAGGTGAGCACGCGAAGGGCGAAACGCTTTCGATTGCGTTCGCAGGCGAAGGTCAGCAC
>JBAXRV010000038.1:0-16987 GCA_037131045.1 Actinomycetes bacterium | reverse complement strand
TCTTTTTCCAGCTCAATTCTGGAGAATTTCGTGAGTCGCCGTAGCGGCATTTCAAGAATGTATCCAGCTTGAATCTCAGATAGTTTGAACGTGGAAATGAGTTTTACTTTGGCAGCAGCAGCATCGTCGCTGGCGCGAATTACTTTGATCACTTTATCGATGTCAAGTATCGCAATGAGTAGCCCATCGACAAGGTGTAGTCGATCTTGCGCTTTAGCTCGTCGAAAAGCGGAACGTCGCCGTACAACGTCGAGTCGATGCTTCAGAAAAACTTCAAGCAACTGCTTGAGACCAAGCGTGACTGGTTGTCCATCAACCAAAGTCACGTTGTTGATATGGAAAGCCTCTTCCAGAGGTGTCAATTTATAGAGTTGTTCAAGTACGGCTAGCGGATTGAACCCATTCTTGACCTCAATAACAAGTTGCATTCCAGATTCGTAGTCGCTTAAATCAGTGACATCTGAAATGCCTTGCAATTTTTTCGACGTGACAAGTTCTTTGATGCGTTCAATGATGCGTTCGGTGCCAACTTGGTAGGGAAGTTCACGCACAACAATGCCCTGACGGCGGGCCGAAATCTGTTCGATGTCTGCCTTAGCGCGTACTCGGAAACTGCCCTTGCCAGATTCATATGCTTCACGGATACCATCAAGTCCAACGATGATTCCACCAGTAGGTAGATCAGGACCTGGAACAAAAGCCATCAAATCCTCAAGTGTTGCCTTCGGGTGATTGAGCAAGTGCGATGCAGCGGCAACTGCTTCACGCAGGTTGTGTGGCGCCATGTTTGTAGCCATCCCCACAGCAATTCCAGAGGCACCATTAACCAGAAGGTTTGGAATTGCAGCAGGCAATACCGAAGGCTCAAGTTCGCGACCATCGTAATTGGCAGCGAAATCAACGACATCTTCATCTAATGAATCGACCATGGTCTGGGCCGCTGCTGCCAGCCGCGCCTCGGTGTATCGATATGCAGCTGGTCCTTCATCCACCGAACCAAAGTTTCCGTGGCCATCAACAAAGGGCACGCGTAATGACCAAGACTGCGCCATGCGCACCATCGCGTCGTAAATTGCTGAATCACCATGCGGGTGTAGCTTGCCCATCACTTCACCGACCACACGAGCACTCTTGACGTGCCCTCGGTCGGATCGAAGACCCATGTTAGCCATGGTATGAAGAATGCGACGTTGTACTGGCTTCAAACCATCACGCGCATCGGGTAAGGCACGCGAATAAATAACCGAGTATGCGTACTCTAAAAATGAGCCTTGCATTTCAGCGGCAACATCAATATCGATAATGCGGTCCGTTGAGGAATTTTTTGCCATATGTAAATCAGAACACGTTTCTCGTTATTGGTCGTTTGGCCGCGAGCCAAACAAAATGTCGTCCCACGAGGGGGAGTCATCGTTGGACTGTGGCGCAGCAATGGGTACGGGCATTGTGGGCTGACCGGGACCTGCCCATGCAGGAGGCGCAAGATCATCATCGTAATCGTCATCCACAGCATTCGGCTGCGCTGTGTGGTTGGCTTCTGGCACGGTACGTGACGCACTAGGTAGGCCCACTAGTCGCGGCTTAGTGTCGACAACGCTCTGACGTTCAGTGGCCGAGGCCTCTTCGAATAGCCATTTGGCTTCGTCATCGAGTGCAACAACATTGTGCCCAAGCGGATCATAAATCCATGTTGCAACACCAGCGCCTGTTCCACTGGGCCAGGTAACTGTAACGTTCCATCGAGCATCGTCGCGCCGGTAGGAATCCCATTCCAGCGTCATGGAATCAATGCCTCGTAGCGATAGGTGCCGGGATGCGATCTCACCGAGAATGATGTCACCTGATGATCGGCGCACAAATGTTTCCTGAGCTCGTTGTGCCATGTGGTGTCGCTCTGCGTACACGGGTCCGGCGTAGCGTTCAATTTTTATAAGCGGTTCGCCAGAATCAGAAGCAATCGATTCAGCGCTCTCGCCGCGTCGCACTCGAGTCTGAATGTCGCGTGGCGATACTCCTAGTGACGTGCCGATTGTGGGCACAAAGTTGTTCGTGGTCAGGTTGCGCACGATGTGCTCGTCTATCGCGACAAAAAACTCGTTGCCGTCATCATCTGAAAAGATCAAGCTGTTGTTGTCGTCACTACGACCAACGAAAATAAGTTCGGTCACACCGCATCCTTTCCACTCTCTAGTGTGACGCTAAACCCCATTAAACTTGGGAATTTGGGCCCACGGGTATGTCGTGTTGCGCAATAGGGGACACAATGGAGAACATGACTTTTGAGCAACTCCGTACCCAACCTGATGTTGATTTAGCCGTGCGCATGGCACAACGTGCCGGCGACTTTCTGCGTCAGCGTCCCGATGATCTTCGGGTGTCAACAAAGTCAACAGCGACAGACGTTGTGACCCAGATGGACCAAGAGTCCGAGCAGCTCATTACACGGCAACTGGAATCTGAGCGCCCACTCGACGGGCTCTTGGGCGAAGAAGGCGCACAGCGCGCCTCCGAGTCAGGGCGCACTTGGATCATTGACCCGCTGGATGGCACCGTTAACTATCTGTACGGATTGCCACACTGGGCAGTTTCTATCGCCCTGGTCGATGGTGACGCAGGGTTAGTTGGAGTGGTGTACGCACCTGAGCTAGACACAATGTGGATTGCCTCACGAGGACTGGGATCGTTTCGTGTGCAGGCAAATGTTGTCGCAAAGAATCAAGTCAGTGCAGAAAGTGACATCGCAAGGGCGCTTACCGGTACTGGTTTTGGATATTCAGCACAACGTCGAACATCCCAAGCAAGAGTGCTGACTGGTCTACTTCCAGCTGTTCGCGATATCCGCCGCCTTGGTAGTTGCGCGATCGACATGTGCGCAGTGGCCCAAGGCCAATTAGATGCCTACTACGAACGAGGCACGCATTCGTGGGATCACGCGGCGGGGGCGTTGATTGTTCGGGAAGCCGGTGGCCACGTCAGTGGCTTGCGCGACCAACCCGAGGGTGAAGATATGGTCGTTGCTACCAATGGACATCTGGCTAAGGAACTTAAATCGCTACTAGAAAATGCGCAGGCAGACTCCGACTAGGCCTAAGCGGTAGCCGACATTGCATCACTGTCGCAGCTTCCGTGATGCATAATTAGCGCCATGGCCATTTATGCACTGGGAGACAAGTCACCCACGATTGACTCCAGTGCTTTTATTCATCCTGAGGCAGTCATTATCGGGGATGTCGTAATCGGTGCGAAGTCATCGGTGTGGCCAAGTGCGGTATTGCGTGGCGATTCAAATCGCATCGTTGTCGGTGACCGAACATCGATTCAGGACGGTGCGATTATTCACTGCACCAGCGAGTTGCCGACTCTGATAGGCAACGACTGC
Source organism: Actinomycetes bacterium (assembly GCA_037131045.1). GTDB lineage: Bacteria > Actinomycetota > Actinomycetes > S36-B12 > UBA5976 > UBA5976. Next base: position 13,608 of record JBAXRV010000038.1, on the reverse strand, counting down.
ACGGTTGGTCATAACGCGCACCTTGAAGGCTGCATTGTGCACGATGGCTCACTTATTGGTTCTGGATCTTTGGTGCTTCATCACGTTGTGGTGCACACGGGTGCCCTAGTTGCAGCCGGAGCGGTCTGCATTACCGGCCTGATTGTGCCGTCTGGGGCGCTGGCGGTAGGTGTCCCAGCGAAGATTAAGGAAGGCGCGGCTGATCCACACACGATTGCCTACTCCCAAGCTACTTATGTACGTAATGCAGAGTTCTACCCTGGGAATCTGAAACGTTTGGATTAGGTAAAGCCGAATGCATGGGGGTGTCGCTTGACTTCCCACGGGCATAAAGTACGGTATCCAAGCGTTAGAAGAAATAACATTTGATCGACTACAGGAGCGGTGACAACACCCGATGGCAACAGATTACGATGCCCCACGAAAAACCGATGAGGAACTCAATGAAGAGAGCCTTGAGGAGTTAAAGGCGCAATCGTCGAAGACCACATCTGGCGTCGATATGGACGAAGCCGACCTGAATGAGTCCTTGGAATTGCCAGGAGCGGACCTATCGACAGAGTCCATCACAGTGATGGTTATTCCTAAGCGCGCGGACGAATTTACCTGCAGCAGTTGTTTCTTGGTTAACCATGTGAGCCAGCTAGCAAAAGAAAAGGGCGGCAAGCAAATCTGTAAAGATTGCGCTTAACTGCGCACGTCGTCTTCCAGAAGTTTCACGACAACAAACTCAGCTAGCGCTAAAGCGGCTGTAATTCCGACGGACCATAACACTTCATGCATCGGGTCTACCTTCGGCGGCGTTTCATTATCGCTTTGTGCGCGCGCCGAGGTAGGCGCTGCTGATCCAGTGAGCTTCTCGTATAGCGACTCAGCAAGTTTGGTCACAGCCCACGTTGTCACGAAGAGCGCAATGGGGGTGACGGGGTTGGTGGTTTTACTAGACCGCGTGTTCATGATTACCTCCCGCCTGCGCAATAAATTTTATCGCTTGTTGAAGTTGGTCTGGATGCCGAGTGGAAATGTGCCAATACGGGTGCGGGTCGCGCAGGTCAACCACCTGAACAATGACTGACGTTTTTACCCAACCGCGCAGAAGAAAGTATGCCGATGCATGAGCTCTGGACGAACGGGCGCTTGCTGTGGCTGTTGCATCCAACACATGTGCCTCACCAATGCATTCACATGGAAGCACTGCTATTCCGGCTCGCAGACCAAGCGACGTTACCTCAATTCGAGGCGTAAAAATCAGCATCGCAATGATGGCGACAAATGTTGAACCCACAAATACACCCATACCGAGATCGTGACCGTAGGCATGCCCAAAGGCGATACCAAATGATGCTGTCATAACCAGCATCAGTAGATAAACCGTCAGGCTGGGCCACAATCTTTCGTAATACTGTGACGCTATTTGATTCGTCTGCACCATTACTCGCTAATCTGTAAACATGGAGCGCTCTAAGCACCCGTTGGAAATACCCAGCGATGCGAACTTACCGCAACGCCACCCTGATGCACCACAGCCAGGTGAACAGATTGCAAGCCACTATCGCTATTGCTTTGGGTGCGGGATTGATCATCCAACTGGTATTCACCTCCTTGTCACAGCTGGACTTGGACTTTCTGTAAGTGCTGTGTTCGAGGTAACGCAGCACCATCAAGGTGCACCTGGAATTGCTCATGGTGGGTTGTTGAGTCTCGCACTTGATGAAACCTTAGGTGCTACGAATTGGTTGATACGAGTTTCCGGAGTCACTGCGCATCTTGAGGTGTCCTACCGCTTGCCAGTTCCCGTTGGTGCGCAGGTCTTTGTCACTGCAAACATTGAGGCCGTTCGGGGGCGCAAAGTGTGGGCTACCGCCGTAGGACGGCTCAATAGTCAAGAAGGTCCAATAGCGCTTCATGCTGGCTCGTTGTTTATCCAAGTTCCGATTGAACATTTCACAAAACATGGACGCGCCGAAGATATTGAAACCGCAGCACAAGATTCACATGTCATTAACCATGTTGCAAACCTGGACTACGCACCATGATCAACATTGAATTTGTAAAACTTGATGCGCGTGCAGTTGTGCCGAGTTACTCGCATGCACATGACGCAGGCGCTGATTTAACAGCGATAGAAGATATTTCGATCGCACCTGGTCAACGGATTCTCGCTCGTACTGGAATCTCGATTGCAATTCCAGCTGGGTTTGTTGGATTGATTCATCCACGCTCTGGACTTGCGACAAAGCACGGTGTCACCGTTGTTAATGCTCCAGGAACGATAGATTCCGGGTACCGTGGCGAAATCAAAATTGGACTCATCAATCTTGATCCACATGAGGTAGTGCAGTTGCCTGCGGGAACGCGCATCGCACAATTGGTCATCCAAAGAGTCGAGACTGCGGCTTTTGTGCAGACAGATTCTCTGGATGACACTTCGCGAGGCGTAGATGGCTTCGGATCGACGGGAATGACGCATGGGTAGTGGTCCATGGGATATCGAACAGGTTGAGCATGACAACACTCGCCTTGACTTAGGCTCGATTCTGATCCCCAATCAGCGTCATGCCGATGTCCGAGTAGAGCTTGACGTGAACACTCATCAACCAACCAAAGTGTCAGTGGAATTGAAAGAGTCAATTGTGACTATCCAGGCTTTTGCGGCACCTACGCGGGAAGATTTGTGGCCACAGATTAGAGATGACATTGAACGCGAACTTGCAGCCCAAGGTGTGCAATCAACAATTGTGATGGGCAAATTTGGAACTGAGATTCGTGCCGTAATGCCAACCATAGATTTCGACGGAAGCAATGTCGTGCAAAGTGTCAGGTTTCTGGGATTCGATGGTCCTCGATGGTTTTTACGTTGTGTCGTCACTGGAGCTGGGGCAGTGGATAGCAAAGGTGCGAAGGAGGTCGATGATTTCATTGCGCAGTTAGTTGTCCGTCGTGGCGAAACTGCGATGGGTCCGGGCGAAGCACTTCAGATTTCTTTGCCCGATGAGGCTTAGAGTTGTCTTTGTGATGAGCCCATCACAAAGCCCCGTTGAGAAGTGAATTGATGAACTCAGGTAACACTCGGCCCGCGAACGATGGCGGGCTGGACGAACTAAAAGATGACACAACCATTTTAGCTTCTGCGATTGGTGGTTGGTCTGGCGTCATTGATTCGGGTGCTCCGACAGCGGTGTTTCTATTAGCGTTTGTCATTTCACACGGCAATCTCAAGACATGTTTGATTGCGGCATTATCTGTGGGGCTAGTCCTGGCCGTTCTGCGTGTCGTGCAGGGCAAATCACTGCAACAAGTGGTGTCTGGTTTTTTTGGATTGGCACTATCAGCATATCTTTCGAAGCGCACGGGACACTCTGAAAATTTCTTCGCTCTTGGCATCATCCAAAACATGATCTATTTCGCTGTGTGCCTTGTGAGCATCGTGATACGCAGGCCAGTCTTGGGCTACGTTGTGCAAGCACTGCGCGGCAAAGATAACTCGTGGAGAGCGTCGAAAGACTCTATGCGCACCTACTCGGCAATCACGTGGCTTTGGGTTTTAGTTTTTGGACTTCGAGTATTAATCACAGTTCCGCTCTACTTGACTAAGTCAATTGAACTTCTCGGTACCGCAAAATTGGTTCTCGGTTGGCCGTTGTATGCGTTTGCGGTCTACCTCACGTACCGTGTTGTGACCAAACCACAGGTCGTCACGAGTGACTGAGATCGTGAACGATTCAATTGAAGAGATCCGCATCGGTGATGTCATAGAGGTCGACATCGAGAAAGTGGCCAATGGCGGATTCTGCATCGCACGTCACTTGGGTCGAGTGGTATTTGTTAGGCACGCAATTCCTGGCGAACGGGTGAAGGCAGAAATAACCGACATCACCAAGAAGTTCCTACGTGCTGACGCGGTGAACGTCGTCGTTGCTAGCCCACATCGTGTAGTTGCGCCATGCAAATACTCTGGAACCTGTGGCGGCTGCGACTGGCAACATGTTTCGATCGAGCATCAACGCGAACTCAAGAGCAGTGTGATTCGTGAACAGTTGGGTCATTTGGCCAAACTTACCCATGTAAACGGTAGGCCGCTTGAAGAGTTTTCGGTGTCTGCAATGGGTCCAGGTGACACAGGATTACGGTGGCGCACTCGTAACCGATACGGACGTAGTGGTGGTTCCGAAGTCGGGCTTAACATGTCGCGTTCACACACAGTTGTCGAAATCGATGACTGTCTAATTGCTGTCGAAGGCTCGGTTGTTCTCGCGCAAGCATCAACGGCAGTTGCAACTAAGGACATTGCAACTGTCAGGACTTCACAAGGCAAGCACGTGGTCGTGGATCCCCGCAATGGTCCAATAGTCGATGAACAGGTGCATGGGCGTACTTGGCACATCCATGCTGCTTCGTTTTGGCAAGTGAACGAACGTGCGCCAGAAACTTTCGTTTCGACCGTTCGTGAAATGGCAGATCTGCGCCCGGGCGAATCACTGCTTGACCTGTACTCAGGAGCCGGGCTCTTTGCAGCGAGTTTGGCCGCCGATGTTGGACCCTCTGACGAAGTTATTGCAGTTGAATCGTCCGTTGATGCAGTGCGCGATGCGCGACGCTCGTGTAGCGACATTGCTCAGTTGCAATTGGTGACTGCCGACGTGAACCGATGGGTTCTGGCTAACAGTAAGGAACTCTTTGATGTCGTAGTGCTCGATCCTCCACGAGCCGGTGCCGGCATTGAGACTGTAGGGCTCATTTCACACATGGCAAAACAGCGCATCATTTATGTGGCATGTGAACCGAGTGCATTAGCACGTGATACGGCTGTGCTGTTAAGCATGGGATGGCATCTAGAGAAATTAGTTGCCTACGATGCTTTCCCGATGACCGCGCATGTTGAAACCATCGCTCTTTTTATGCGGTAATGCCACCTGAATCGTCGCATCTGCGCACTGCTAAACTCCTCATAGAGAGCAGTTCTTGGGAGCACACATGAGTCTTAATTCGTTCAACGCGCAGGCGACCTTAAGAGTAAACGAAGAAGACTTCCAGATTTTTAGTCTTGCGGCCCTACCAACGAGTGCGAAATTGCCCTATACCCACAAAGTTCTATTAGAAAACTTGCTACGTACCGAAGACGGCGCAAATGTCACTGCGGAACAAATTTTGCATCTGGCAAATTGGGACGCCACCGCGCAGCCAACGGATGAGATTCAATTCACTCCTGCCCGCGTCATAATGCAGGATTTCACAGGAGTACCTTGCATCGTTGATTTAGCAACGATGCGAGAAGCATTTACAGAGCTAGGAGGGCAGGCTTCACGAATTAATCCACTGGCGCCTGCAGAACTAGTGATCGACCATTCAGTTATTGCTGATTTTTTTGGGTCACCACAAGCCGCGCAACGCAATGTTGACTTGGAGTACGAACGCAATGGTGAGCGGTACCAATTCCTGCGTTGGGGTCAAGGCGCCTTCGATGACTTTAAGGTCGTTCCTCCGGGCACTGGAATCGTGCATCAGGTAAACATCGAAGCTTTAGCCCGTGTTGTTATGGTGCGTAACGGCCAGGCTTATCCCGACACATGTGTCGGAACCGACTCGCACACAACCATGGTCAATGGGCTAGGTGTTCTTGGTTGGGGAGTCGGAGGTATTGAGGCAGAAGCAGCGATGCTGGGACAACCCGTATCGATGCTCATACCTCGCGTCGTTGGCTTTAAGTTGCATGGAAGTATGACCCCAGGCACAACAGCTACTGACTTAGTACTCACGATCACCGAGATGTTGCGCAAGCACGGTGTTGTCGGAAAGTTCGTGGAATTTTTTGGTGCGGGCGTCAGCGCAGTGTCGTTGGCGAATCGAGCAACAATCGGCAACATGAGCCCCGAGTATGGGTCCACGGCTGCAGTCTTCCCGATTGACGAAGAGACTCTGGACTATATGCGTCTGACTGGTCGGACCGAACAACACATTGCGTTAGTCAAGACCTACGCACAAACTCAAGGTCTCTGGCACGATCCAGATAACGAACCCACGTACTCCGAATATTTGGAACTCGATTTAGCAACTGTGACGCCCTCTATTGCGGGACCAAAACGGCCACAGGATAGAATCGCACTGTCTGCTGCACATACCGCTTTTGTATCGGCACTTCCGACCTACACAAATAACCCTGACGCCGTTGCACATGCATCAGTTGCTAATCACGATGTTGATCTTCATCATGGAGATGTGGTCATCGCCGCGATTACGTCGTGTACGAACACTTCCAATCCATCAGTCATGCTTGCCGCAGGTTTGCTGGCAAAGAAAGCTGTTGAACGAGGGCTCACAAGTAAGCCGTGGGTTAAAACAACCCTGGCTCCTGGATCACAAGTTGTCACTGATTACTACAACAAGTCAGGTTTGACGCAATATCTTGATGCTCTTGGATTCAATCTTGTTGGATACGGCTGCACAACCTGCATTGGAAACTCAGGTCCAATCGATGCAGAATTAAGTGCATCAATTCAGGAAAATGATCTTGCGGTTGCCGCAGTACTTTCGGGTAACAGAAATTTCGAGGGTCGGATTAATCCAGACGTGAAACTGAATTACCTTGCCTCACCACCGCTGGTTGTGGCGTATGCCATAGCGGGAAATATGAACGTCGACCTCACGACCGAAGCACTGGGCCATGATCAAGACGGAACGCCGGTCTATCTCAAAGACATATGGCCAACTGAGGCAGAAGTGCAGGACACCATGGCGGCAAGTATTGACGCCGACATGTTTAGGTCACGTTATGCGGATGTCTTCGAAGGTGATGCTCGCTGGCAAAGTCTGAGCACGCCAACAGGTGCAACGTTCGCATGGGACTCAGACAGCACTTATGTACGCAAGCCACCGTACTTTGACAAGATGCCAGCACAACCATCGCCTGTGAAAGATATTGTTTCGGCAAGAGTTCTTGCAAAGCTTGGTGACAGCGTAACCACAGATCATATTTCGCCTGCGGGATCTATCAGGGCTGACTCTCCAGCGGGACAGTATCTGCTATCGCATGGCATTGAGCGTCAAGATTTCAATTCGTATGGTTCACGACGCGGTAACCACGAAGTAATGATCCGTGGAACGTTTGCAAACATTCGACTGCGTAATCAATTGCTAGACAACGTTGAAGGCGGATTCACCGTCGACTTCACCACACCTGATAGTGCACAGTCTTCCATTTACGATGCATCAATTGCTGCGCAAGCAGCAGGAATTCCGTTGGTGATTTTAGCTGGCAAAGAATACGGTTCAGGGTCATCCCGAGACTGGGCGGCCAAGGGAACTGCACTGCTCGGTGTCAAAGCAGTCATCGCAGAGTCATACGAACGCATTCACCGTTCAAATCTCATTGGCATGGGTGTTTTGCCTTTGCAGTATGAGGCTGGTGTCAGTGCTGAAAGTTTAGGCTTGACCGGCACGGAAGTTTTTACTCTCACCGGTATCGAGCAACTCAATAGTGGTCACACGCCACGCACTATTCATGTCGAAGCTATCGGAACGGGCACTTCGGTCAGTTTCGAGGCTCTGTTGCGCATTGATACACCTGGAGAAGCGGACTACTACCGCCATGGTGGGATTTTGCAGTTTGTGCTGCGTTCGATGCTTGCTCAAAGTTAGCCAATTGCCCTTGTGCGGTCAGCATAAGGCGTATGAACGATGAGCAATCTCAGGGCGGCTGTCCTAGACTCACTAAGAACGCATGGAAGGGTTAGGCATGTCACTCATTGAGAACATATCGCAACCCAGTGACCTTAAAGATCTTTCGTTTACCGAGCTTGATGAGTTAAGTCGTGAGATTCGTGACTTTCTAGTCGATCGAGTGAGCCGCACGGGCGGTCACCTCGGGCCAAATCTAGGCGTTGTTGAATTAACTATTGCGATTCATAGAATTTTTGATTCACCAAGAGACCCCATTCTGTGGGACACCGGACATCAAACATATGTACACAAGATCGTGACAGGTCGAAGTGAGCAATTTGATCACCTTCGCCAAGAAGGCGGTATGTCAGGCTATCCAAGCCAAAGCGAAAGCATTCACGACATTATCGAAAATAGTCACGCATCTACTGCGTTGTCCTATGCGGATGGAATTGCTAAGGCTTTCGAAATTCATGGCGAGTCAGATCGACACGTTGTTGCAGTCGTAGGGGATGGCGCACTCACTGGGGGTATGACCTGGGAGGCTATGAACAACATTGCTGACGGTTCACAGCGTTCCATCGTGATTGTTGTTAACGACAATGAGCGTTCTTATTCCCCAACCATTGGTGGCATGGCACATCACCTCGCAACATTGCGCACCACTCGCGGTTACGAAAAGTTTTTGACCTGGGGTAAACAAGTGCTTGGGCGCACGCCTGTTGTCGGCGGGCCAATGTATGAAGCGCTTCATGGAATGAAGAAGGGGATTAAGGACTTTGTTGCACCACAGGGACTCTTCGAGGATCTAGGTCTTAAATACATCGGACCGGTTGATGGTCATAACATCGCGGACCTGGAGTTTGCACTACAACGAGCTCGTGATTTCGGTGGTCCTGTAATCGTGCATGCAATTACCCAAAAGGGTCGCGGATATGAACCCGCACTCAATGATGATGCGGAACGTTTCCACGCTGTAGGAGTAGTTGATCCCGAAACTGGGATTCCATTGAAGACAAGTGGACCAACATGGACCTCAGTATTTGGCGATGCGATGGTCACTATCGGTGACCGTCGATCAGATGTTGTTGCGATTACTGCAGCCATGCTCGGACCAACGGGACTAGCTGCGTTTGCAAAGGCGTATCCGCAACGAACATTTGATGTGGGTATTGCTGAGCAACATGCCGTGACTAGCGCTGTAGGAATGGCGCATGCAGGTTTGCACCCAGTCTTCGCGGTTTATGCGACGTTTCTGAATCGAGCCATTGACCAAGTCATCATGGATTGCGCGATGCACAAAGCTGGAGTGACGTTCGTACTTGATCGTTCGGGCATCACAGGTGACGATGGTGCTAGCCATAACGGGATGTGGGACATGTCGTTGTTACGCGTGGTACCTAATCTCGAACTCGCAGCTCCGCGGGATGCTGTGCAACTAGTAGCGGCGCTTGATAGAAGCGTTGACATTTCAGATCGACCAACGGTGGTGCGATTTCCTAAGGGTGCGCTGCCAACCGAAATACCTGCCCTGAGCAAGATCGCTGCGGGCCACATTCTCGTCGAGACCAGTCAAGCGCCAGATGTTGTCATTGTTGCGATAGGCGTGATGGCTCACACAGCACTTGAAGTTGCCAAGTCACTCGCGAATGAAGGCGTTGCCGTTCAAGTGATTGATCCGTTGTGGTCGTTACCTGTATCGGAACATCTCTTAGAGTTCTTGACGAGCGCTCCGCTGGTCGTCACGATCGAGGATGGATTACGCGCCGGCGGTATTGGTGAAGGTATTACCGCCGGATTGAAGCACATTGAAAGTCGAGCAGAAGTTCTCAATCTTGGAATCCCAAAGCGCTTCTTACAACACGCCACTCGCCAGAGTATTTTGCATGAACTTGGTCTAGATGTGGAAGGCGTGAAAACAAGTATTAAGCGTCGATTGCATACGGGAATTCGCTAACGCGGATTCGCCTCCAGAGCACTCCAAATCAAGGGTGCAACCAAGTCAATTTGCCAGGTGCGCGCATGTAAATCGCGTAGTGACTCGTGCACGTCTTCGATACTCGAGGCACCGTCCCACATAATGCGACGTATATGATCGGGAGTCATCAGATTTTCCACCGGGATCGACACAGATTCCGAAAGTGCAGCGACCGCTTCTTTAGCATTTTCAAGCGCAGCAAAAGCTTGCGGATGGCGTGGCATCCAATTACGTGGTGGCGGTGGTCCGCCGCTCTTTACTCGCACTGGGGGTAGATCCGCTTCGGATAGCGCATGTGCGGACACGACGGATTGGATCCAGGTTTCTTGGTTACGTCTGGAATAACGATGCTTCATTTCCGGAAGCGCAAGCAAAACGTTTCGATCTTGTGACTGACTCGCCGCTAAGGCGACAATAGCGGCATCGGGAAGCATACGTCCTGGGGCCGTATCAAGCGAGCGAGCAAGTACATCGCGTTGCTGCCACACTTCGCGCACCACTGCCAATTCTCGCGAGGTATGCAACTTATGCATCCCCGAAGTGCGGCGCCAAGCGTCAACACGCTCGATAGCCACTGTTGAATTCTTTACATGTTCGAACTCTTGGAGCGCCCATTCATATTTGGTTGTCTCGATCAACGCAGCCTCAAGCAGTGCCCACAGCTCGATGAGGTATTCAACATCAAGCGCAGCGTAATTGAGCCACGGCTCGGGAAGTGGTCGAGTCGACCAATCGGCAGCGCTATGTTCCTTAGCAAGTGACACGCCGATCTGCTCCTCAACAAGTGGTCCTAGTCCTACTCGAGCAAGTCCGAGTAGGCGTCCAGCTAATTCTGTGTCGAACAACTGGGCCGATGGTCGTAATCCCAATTCAGCTAGGCACACGAGGTCTTGCGAAGCTGCGTGCAAGATCCAGTCGACACCGTGAAGTGCCGAATTCAAATCGTTCAAATCGTCGAATGCCGTTGGATCAATCAGGTGTGTTCCCGAACCATGACGCCGCAATTGAATCAAGTACGCACGCTGTCGGTAGCGGAAGCCGCTTGCTCGTTCTGCATCCAGAGCAACTGGTCCTGTACCCGCCTTGATGGCTGCGATTGTGTCGCGAAGCGCGGCATCAGTGACAACAATTTCGGGTAAACCGTCAGCGGGTGCCGATACAAGCGGCAATGGTTGACTCTCGGGCAATTCGCAAGTGTCTGAATTGCTATCGAGATTTTGCAATTGCACTCACTCCTGCTGGTAGCGGCTCTAAGTCCGCGCAAATTTCTATGAGACCAAGCCATGCTTTGATGTGAGTGCTGAGATCTTCGCTATCAGGAGTCCACGATGCCCTAATCTCAAGGTCAGTTTGAATCTCGCGGTCGCGTAAGTCAGCAAACGAACGTGACACAGTACGCGTCACAGTTCCGGAAAGATTGTGCATGTCAGCACCGTGGTCTTGGAGAGATTCAACGAGCCAGGTCCAGGCAACTTCGTCAAACATATCTCCAATTAAAACGTCAGATTCAAGTGGCGCCTTAACAAATGTGACAACACGAAAATCTCCATTCCATGTGGGTTGTCCATCTGGTTCGTGCAATACAACGAAGCGACCACTCGCTAAATCTTCATCCAGTGAGCTCACAGCATCGACTGCAAGCGCAATCGCGAATTGCGCCAGGCGATTTGGAGCAGGTACTTCTTCAATCACTAGTTCAGGACGCACGTGTGGCAGGCGTAATGTGCTCACGGCGGTCTGCCAACGGGCATCTTCTGCGTCACTATGATCTGTCACACAACAACACTAGGTTGCTGGGCAGGGATAACGCTGTACTGGCTCGCCGAATCCAATGACTAGTCTGTATCCATGGCTGCCTTCTTAGCGATCATTTCAAGCATTGTGTGGGGCAGTTCAGATTTCCTTGGCGGCACAATGTCACGTCGACGTCATCCCATTGCTGTGCTCGGTGGTTCCCAACCCTTCGGATTGCTCGCAGCACTGATAGCGGTTGTCACAGTCGGTAAGTGGGAGTTTCTGCCCACAGTTGTGCGCAACGGAAGTATCGCCGGTTTGCTCGGCCTCTTTGGATTGATTGCTTTTTATTGGGCGCTCTCAATTGGACGAATGGGTATCGTCTCTCCCATTTCTTCTATGGGTGTGCTGATACCCCTTGGTATCGGTTTACTGCGGGGTGACCAGCCAACTCCGATCCAATACATGGGAATAGTCATCGCCATCGTTGGTGTTGTGCTGGCAAGCGGGCCGGAACTTACGGGTGGAGCGTCACCGTTGCCCGTTGCGTTGGCAAGTATCTCTGCAGTTTGTTTTGGTTTTGGCGTGTACTTCATGGCAATCGGTGGACGGATTAATCCTGGTGTCACCGTTGTGATGATGCGCATCACACAGGTGGCTTTGCTCTGGACTGTTGCATTAGTTTTGCGCTCTTTGGGCAAGCTCAAATTACGTGACGTACCGATGTTGGCAGCGATTGGAATTACAGATGCGTCGGCAAATGTGCTCTATACAACAGCAGCGTCAATTGGTCTGTTGTCGTTGGTGTCGGTTCTTGGCTCACTTTTCCCAGTTGTGACAGTTCTGCTCGCATGGTGGGTTCACAAGGAACGCCTGGTACCGATTCAATATGTCGGAATTGGTGCAACCATATGCGGCGTTATAGCAATCAGTGTTGGTTAACTTTCGTCAAGTGTGAGTGAAATCGAATTAATGCAGTAGCGCAAATCCGTGGGAGTTTCGTACCCTTCACCTTCAAAAACATGTCCAAGGTGAGAATCGCAGGCAGCGCAACGCACTTCAGTGCGCTTCATCCCTAAGGAATAGTCAACCGTTTCAGTGATGTTTTCCTGTGCCAAAGGTGAGAAAAACGATGGCCAACCGCAACCCGAGTGAAACTTTTCCGTCGATCTAAATAGTTCAGCAGAGCAGGCTTTGCACCTATACACACCTACGGTTTCGGAATCTGTGTACGACCCAAGAAATGGTGCCTCAGTGCCAGCCTGACGTAATACCCGAAATTCTTCAGGTGTTAATTCTTCTTGCCATTGCGCTTCGGTCTTTTCAACTTTGTTTACCATGCGGCGATATTAGCGCTTCACAAAATAGCGAGCAAAGGTGTGGTCGGATCCTCGGGCGAGTGCGCCAAGTTCTAACTGTGAAGCGAATTGCCCGAAAGCTGGGATGGTATGCGAGCTTGCTTGAACACATGGCGCTACTGTGACATCCAATTCATCGAGCGCACCATCACGAAGAAGCAATTCTTGAATCCGTGGCCCGCCTTCAGATAACACACGCAAGAAGCCGTGGTCATGCAAAGTATCCCTGACCCAGTGACCAGTTACCGTCTCGGTTGTCTGGACAGTGGCGATGCTTTGTGCGCGCTCAAACACTTCTGGCTTATCTAAGCGTGCTTTGTCTGAAGTCAAGATGATCGGACGCGTAGGCGACTCTGAGAAGAGCAAGCTATCGAAATCAAAATCCAAAGAGTTAGTAATGATTGCTACTGGAGTGCTGTCGGTTCGCAAAACGTGAAATTCGGGGCGTATTGGTTTGGGATCGTAACCTTCTCGACGTACTGTGCTGCCGCCTACTAGTACGACGTCACTGAGCGCCCGAAGCAGCAGCAGAATACGCAAATCAATGTCACTACTTAACCCCTCTGACGTACCCATCGCATCAACAAAATGGCCGTCGAGTGAGACGACCATGTTGGATCTGACCCATGGAGATTGCGCGACGTGATAGAAGTCGACCAGATCTTCAATACGTGCTGCCTGGAAATCCGTAATCACGATGCATCCTGATGTGTTGGGGCACTGCGGGCAATGTGGTGGTCGATACAGGACTCGAACCTGTGACCTCTTCCATGTCAAGGAAGCGCGCTAACCAACTGCGCCAATCGACCTTCGTCTAGAGGTGGAAACGGGATTTGAACCCGTGTACACGGCTTTGCAGGCCGTTGCCTCGCCTCTCGGCCA
>JBAXRV010000037.1:0-17037 GCA_037131045.1 Actinomycetes bacterium | reverse complement strand
CACCAGAAGTGCTATCCGCAACAGCAACCGGCAACCCAATCACCGTAGGGGTATAAGTCGACGTTGCTGAAATACCAGCAAGGTCTAACACAGAGTATGTCAGCGGCGGGGCAGTACCAACAAAGGTTGCTTCTGGTGTGAACGTAATGACACCATCGATGTCAACTACATAAGTGCCATTCCCGGCAATCGTTACGGAAGTTGCCGTGCAATTTGGAGCAGTGTCCCCTGCCGCGCATAACTTGACGCTTGTCGCATCCAATGCAGATGCAGGACCCAAGTCAGCACCGGCCGAATTAGTTAGCAAATTAATTGACTGCGCTTGTCCATAGCCACCTGATGTCACATCAGGAAGTGCAGTTGGGCCACTAGCACAGTGGTTAACAATCACATCATCAAGTACGAGTTCAGTCGTGTACGTAGTGGTTCTGATATGGCCCCAGCTTGCAAAATCGATGTTTGTCGATGTTGAGGTTGCCACGAACTCAAGTTCGTATTCACGATTAGATTTTGGCACTTCGAAGAATAGGGGGTCATACCCGCCAATCGTGAGACGCGCTATGCCAGAACCCGTGCCAGGAGCTTCGTAGCTTTGCGAAAAATGAAGGCGATACGTCTCGCCCACAACTGTTGCTAAGGTCTGGTTGATTGCTGCAGGTGTTGATGCAGTTCCGTAGTTAGTAGCAGGTGTAAATGAATACTGCGTCGTCGCATAACCTGCTGAGTCAAATGCTAGGGCAGGACCCGAATATGTCTGCGTTACTGTATTCCCAAAATACACACGCCCAGCGGATTGACCGTTATTGGAGGCAGCGTTGATAACGATCCCGCCTGTGGTCGTGGCATTCTTGGTCCACAATGCATACGTTGAGGTGCCTCCACCTGAACGACCCCACGAAGGAATCGCAGAATAGATGCCGGTTCCGGCAATGGTAAGCGAAGTTGCATACGGACCCCAATAATAGAAGTTCGCTGAGCCTAAACTGGCAGGCTCTGTTGTGAAGTCACCGTTGGCAACCAGGTTGTTAGTAGTTGTTCGATCCAAAATTCCAAATGTCAATGCATTTTTTGTGGTATTAAAGTCGGTCACTGAGCTCAGTGTCTTACCTGGACTTGCTGTTATGAGAACTGTTTTTGTTCCGTCAGTTCGACAGTTCACTGGACCTGCTGGCATTCCAACAATCACCGTTATGGTGGCTGACGCCGACAAAGCAGGCACGTTTGTATCTGATACTTGGTAAGTAACTGGTGTAGCAGTTCCTGAGAAAGATGACAGCGGATCAAACGTAACCGTGCCATCAGTGTTTGCTGTGTAAGTTCCTTCTCCGGAAATTACTAAAGTGGTCAAGTTACAGTTTGGCGATACTTGTGCCGGGGTTGATGTCGGATCACACAACTTCACAGTAGTTATATCAATTGGATTACCAGGTTCGGTGTCATTCGCCAGAATACTGATGACTTGATTTACGTCATTTAATCCGCTCGATGTATCCGCGTTGGCGACTGGCGGACCCGTTGTTTTTATGGTGAGCGAATAGTCTTCAACTTCACCTGACCCAACTTTCCCCGTAGGAATAGGTAAGGGGTCATAACTTAATCGAATTCGTGCATAGGTTGGACCTGACGTCACATCCGATGGAACAGTCCATGAGATTGTTCCCGTTGTCGCACCACTAGCAAGGCTTGGTGCACATGCCCGCTCGCCAGCGTCAAAGGTGCCATTTCGATTGAAGTCAATCCAGCCACATAGGTACGCCGTACCAGTAACTCCTGCAACAGTGGCATTCACACTATATGTTGAGCCGCTAGCATCGCCCTTTAATAATGGCCATGTCGCAATTCCATCATCCGCATGGTTCGGAATAATCGCACCTGCTGCAACTGCGTCTGGATTTGTTGTGCCGTAGAGAGACCCTAAATTATCTGCAGTTACTACAGAACCCAGCTTCAAGTTTCCAACAGCATGACTTGCTGCAGGTGTGTCGTAGCTTGTTGGGACTAGGCCAAAATCTTCGGAAAGGCTTCCCGTCAAATTCCACCCATCTAAATAGCCCGTGCCGTTTCGCACGTTCATCCCGACTGAGAAAGTAACGGATGTCAAAGTGCCGTTTATTCGCAGCGACCCACACACCGCATTTGCATTTGACCCGCCGCCAGAAGTGGTATGGCATTGTGGTGACGGGACACCCGCGGTTGCCTGAACAACTGTTCCGCCAGTGACTGTGAGGTTTGTTCCGCTCAATTTTGTAAGCGTGACAGCAGGCGTGGTTAATGTCAGTTCAGTCCACGCTTGCGAACTTCCTGAATATCCGCCCCAACCAGCAAACGAAACTATGGGATCAGTTACCGGCTGTGAATATGTAATCGTCAGCGTTCCACGAGTACTACAAGCAGATGCCACGGTGGCGGCTGCAGCGGGACATCCTCCATTCGCTGTTTCAAGATAAAGACCAGGTTCGGAAACGAGTCCTGTTGCGACGAAATCTGCTGCCTGACCACCGCGAGCACTTAATGATTCAGGATTGGCTCCCAAACATATGTAGTCACCCGATACGGTGACCGTATAACTCACGCCATTGGGAAGTGTAGTGAATTTTGACCTGTTCGGGAACGGTGGGTTTGCTCCAGTTTCCGCACAGCCTGGGGTAGTCGCTGGGACCGTATTGCTCGTCCATGTCCACACCCCACTGGCCGCAGCATTATTGCCGGTGAAATTGAGCGCATCATTTCCAACAAAATCCTGAATAGCGTTATTCGCCGTTCCGCTTGAGGGTGTCGGTGCTGCGTACGAAATAGAAACTCGAGCATCACTCAGGATTGTTCCCGTGATTCCAAGGATGACATTTGCTCCCACAACGGAAACAGACGTTACTGGAACAGCGTCGTTACCAATAAAAACTGTGAACGCAGCTGTTCCGGCTGTCACTGCGCCGAGGGATTCATTGAAACCAAGAGTAACGGTGCTACCAGATCCCGACACTGTAGACAGTGTCGGGCCAACAATATCGGGACCAGCAGTCGAACTATTTGTGACAGCTGTAGCGGTGAGAGAAACTGCATCGTTACCAACTGCGTCTTGTAGAGCAAGGTTAGTCCGAGAGGAACTCGGCGTCGGCGCAGCGTACTCCACCGTTACGGTCGAGCCAGATTGAATACTCGAGCCCAGTGATAACTGAACTGTGGATCCCGAAATGATGGCATTCGAAATATAGTACGAAACCCCATTAACCATCACTGTGTAGTTGCTTGGGATAGCGGTGTAATTACTCAACGCTTCGCTATAGGTAAGAGTAAGAACTAGCCCCGACGTGGAAACAGCGGCTGACGTAAATACTGGCGCGGTAACATCTGGCGCCACTGTCGAACCATTCGTTACCGCTAAGTTTGTAAAAGAGTCAGTATAGAAACCTGATGTTGAATCAAAGAAACCGCCAGTTGCTGGCTTGGCATACGAAATGGTTACAACCATGTTTGAAGTGATCGTTGGGGTACACGTCATCGTGATGAAGTTTTGCGAACCAGTGGTTGAGCCACTAAAGGTGCACGTCTCGGAGAGACCATCGGCGACAACAGTTAAGTAGCTTGCTGCAGTCGATGTGGGATTCATGTTTTTGCTGAAGTTGACAGTTACTGTTTGACCATCTGTAGCTAGGACAGCAGAGGTAACAATCGGCTGGCCATACGTCGAATTATTCGTTACGGTGCTAGCTGTCCGCGAAACCGAATCATTACCCGTTGCATCCTGGATTGCTGAGTTACCCGTTGCGTTTGATACGGGCGAAGGTGCGGTGTAGGCCACTGTTACGGCTTGCGATACGCGAATCGCTGTTCCCAAGGTGAGACGTACGGTAGCACCGGAAACAGATAGGGAATTTACAGTTATCGATGACCCATCAGCCAAAACCGCAAACTGCCCTACTAACGGAATAGAGCCAGCAGTAGCATTGAGCGTTTCATCATAAGTCAACGTTAGAAGGGTCCCGTTTGCATCAAGTGCTGCGGAAACGTAGACCGGTGCGATCGTGTCAATGGTTGAGTTATTTGTAACTGAAGAAGCCGCAAGTGTGATTGCATCATTGCCCGCAGTATCTTGCACGGCAGAATTTGCTGCCGTTGCATCAGTTGAAGGCGCTGTGTAGGCGACCGTAACCGCTTGGTTTCTCTGAATGATTGTTGTCACTGTTAATTCCACGGTTGAACCAACGGCAGCGACGCCAGTTACCACATTTGGCACACCTGCGACGAGCACTGTGAACGCACTCGTGGCAGCAGTTGTTGCATTAAGTGCTTCGTTATACGTCAGAGTGATTTTTGTGCCAGCGGTATTCACAGCAGATGAACTATATATAGGTGCTGTGCCATCTATCGTCGAGTTATTTGTTACTGATGAAGCGGATAAGGAAATTGCGTCATTTCCAGTTGTGTCTTGTACCGCGGCGTTTGAAGCAGCAGCATCCGTACTTGGTGCAGCATAAGCAACAGTGACTACTCGTCCAGCTGCAATTACCGAAGTAACCGTAAGTTCAACCGTTGATCCGACAACCGCTACCCCAGTTACAGTGTTTGCCACGCCACCAACTAGGACTGTGAATGCGGTTGTCGCGGCCGTAGTCGCATTCAGTGCCTCGTTATATGTCAGAACAACTTTCGTACCGGCAGTATTTATTGCCGACGAAGTATACGTTGGCGCCGTTATGTCATACGTCGAATTGTTTGTTACCGAGCGAGCTGGAGTGAGTGTTATTGCATCATTTCCAACACTGTCTTGGATTGCCGCATTAGATGTCGCAGCGTTGGACGCCGGCGCAGTGTAGGCAACTGTGACGACCTGATTCTTTTGGATTGCAGTTGTCATAGTTAGCTCAACCGTGGATTCAACGACAGTGACTGCCGTCACCAGGTTCGCGACGCCACCCACTAAGACACTAAATGCAGATGTACCAGCCGTGGTTGCATTAAGTGTTTCGCTGTAAGTCAATATGACTTTTGTGCCTTGGGTATTAACTGCCGAAGAACTATAAGTGGGCGCAACTGTGTCAATGGTTGAGTTATTCGTTAATGAGGTGGCTGCCATGGACAGAGCATCGTTGCCTATTGTGTCTTGAAGCGCCAAGTTATTTGTTGCGGCGCTATCAGCGGGAGCAATATATTGGAATGTCACAGTGTCTGACAACTGGATTACAGTTGCAGCAGCAAACGGAATCGTAATGGTAGAACCGGAAATAGTCGCCGCATTCACTTGATTATCAGCAATTGCTAAACCGTTGCGCGTGAACTTAAAGTTCGCCCAGTAACCAGTCGTTGCTCCAAGCGGCTCACTATAAGTAAGTGTGACCGATGTCCCCGCCGCATTCACAACACCAGAGACAAAAGATGGCCGGGTTGTATCCACCGTTGAACTATTTGTCACACTTGTTGCTGTTAAAGCGGCCGCATCACTACCGTTGGCATCCTGAATCGCTGCGTTCGTGGTCGTATCATCCAAAGTTGGCGCATAGTATTCGACGGTAATCGCTTGATACTTTTGGATGGCTGTAGCCATCGTCAGCACAACCGTGCTTCCACTTACTGCGACAGAACTTACTGTTGCCGCGAGTGTATTTACGAGCACATTGAACATTGCTGCCGTCGGGGCCGGCGTAGCTTGAAGCGCTTCACTATATGTCAGCGTGATTGTCAATCCATTAGTGCTTAGTGCGGCCGAAGAGTAACTCGGTGGCACTCGGGTTGGAGTAACAGCACTTGACGCTGTCGAAGCGGCCGATGTTTGATTACCGTTGATAGCTACCGCAGTAAATGTGTAACTAGTCCCCGATGTGAGGCCCGCGACAGTACAGTTCCCTGACCCTCCCGAAACAGAGCAGGTTGTGCCTCCAGGACTTGCCGTAACGGTGTACCCCGTAGGAGTCGTGCCAGTTCCAGCCGCGACAGTTACGACAGCATTGCGGTCCCCACCCACAGCAGTCGGAGCTGGGGGCACACCAGGTGTGTCATATTCGGGAGTCAGCCGCTTGACATAAGGCGATGCAGATATACCCACCACAATTTTCCCGTCAGAGGATTGAACTTCTGCCGTATCCACCGTGCTTGCAATATCCGTCGTGAAAAAGCTGTCAGTTGCACCGTCCGTCTTGATGCGAATCAACCCAAATGAACCGCCGACAAGTAAGCGACCCGACGAATCAAAAGTCAGTGAGCTTGATCCAGCGGCAAGGTCAGTGGACACTCGAGCGCTAAGCCCCGTACCAAAGGTTGTCGTTTCGGCGCCCGCTGATGTCAAGACACGTAGTCGACTCACCCCAGTGTTCGGCCCGCCCACTGCTACAAGCCCTGCGCTACTTACTGCCACTTTCGTTGGTGCTGCGGTAAAGAGTGCAGAAGTTGCAGTGTTGAATGTGTTGTCCGCAGTTGCAAGAGTTCCCGTGGGAGAAAGACGCTTTATGAAGCTAGTAAAGCCTCCGACGATGTAAATATTGCCAGAACCATCAAGTGCAATATCAGTGGGAGCGGCGGCTATTGCCGGGGCTGCACCATTCTGTGTGAACGTCCCATCGAGGGCCCCGGCAGTAGTTAGTCCCGCTAGGAACTTGGCACTGTTTGCACCACTGTCGGCTACAAGATATCGGGTCGTCGTACCCGTCGCTGGATACACAAGCACCTTATTAACAACGCTGTTCGAAACCACACCCGTTGCGCCAGCAGCGGTCGCAAATGCTGTGTCCACAACAGGTGGGTTCGCCGCTGAGAGTCGAGCGACTCCCGCGCTAGTTCCAACAATTACTCGCGAGGAACTATCGACAGCAATGGAGTTAATGGTTCCAACCGCCGGGCTCGTCCAGACCAACGTTCCAGTCGAGTCATACTTCTTCACAAGGTTGGAATAACCAACATATATATTGCCTGACCCATCAATAGCAATATCTTTCACCGCAGCATTCGGTGGGCTCACCGCGATATTTGTAGTAAACGTCGCATCGTTTCCGCCGGCGGTCAGGGCGAATGCTGGCGACGTATTGATCGCTTGATCTGCAATCGTCAACGTTCCCGTCAAAAGCGAAACCGCAAGAATTGTGTGCGAAAGTTTACGAACTGGCCTGCTATGACGAATCATCGGTTACCACGCTGGACCATTAGGGCACACGTCTCAGGTTTACAGGCCATGACTAAAACAGTCGTGGAATTCCCGTGGCAACTCAAGTGAACATCCGTTCCCGCTGTTGGACTATTACTGCAACACTAGGGACGAAAGATTTTTTAAATTCTCAAATACGGGGTTATCCTAGTTGCGATAAAACATAATCCTTGAGAATGCTTTTTTCATTTTGCCAATCTTCCAATGCTAAATGGGCAGTGAACACCATACCGCCCTCCAGCGAACGTGCTAGTGACCACTTTGTGCACACATCATTAAAGAGTTCCGAGCCGAGACCGTGGGTAATCCCCGCATTTGTGCTGTGCCCGTTGTCAATAACTCGAATTACAACGACTAAGTCGCTGAGTTTGATATGGATGTCCAGCTCTGTTGCACCGCCATGCCTTGCAGCGTTTCCAATTGCCTCACTAACAACTTCACCAAGGCATTCAGATGTAGCCGGATTGGCGTTCAAAGCGCGATATGCCTCTAAATCAACGTGCCATCTGATTTCGATGGTGCCCCTCCAAATGTGGGATAACTCGTTTTGTGCGGCAGGAAATGAAAATTCCGCTATCTGGTCATTCTGAATTCGATCAAGTGCGTGTTCAATGTCGAATCGAATCACGTCAATCATTTCATGAGTGACATCAGATGTAGCACCAAGTTTTACTGCGGCAGCATTCAGCGAGCTTTGCAGAGTTCCGTGGACAACTAGTGAGATCCTGCGGCGTGCGATCCACTCGCGTTGGCGTAGCAACGCAACATTTTGTGACAGCGCCAAAATTGTAGTCTCTAATTGCTTGGCCAACTCATCCCGTTGCGCTGTAGCAATTGTGTACATCAAATTCGCCAATCCGTAAACAAAACCGATAATTGCAATGGGCAACGAAACATGCAATGGCACTTGGGAAATTGTGACTGTCAGGATCCCAATTACTAGTGGGCCGGTCATCCCGAACAGCACAAAGACGAGAACTGTACAAATTTTTCGTGACAGGGTGCGTCCTGCAAATACGGCCTGGAGTGAATAGAAATAGAGCAACAGCAAAATCAGGCACGGAATATCGAAGAGCACAGAGTGCAGCGGGTCCAGTGTTCGGGAAGCTGCAGCAGCGAAAGTTAGGAAGAATAGTAATGTTGACACTAATGGTCGAAGCGAACTCGCCAAGTCGATTGACGTTGGGAAAGAAACCTTTCTCCTGACGGATGCTCCCACAAATACTTCACCCAATGAATTATGTTCATGTGCAATCCGATGACTTAGTGGTCGTAGTTCATCGTCCACATATTTTTGCAAAGATAGCAACGCGCTTGACTTGTCTGTACCGCTTTTGAGGGCGTCAAGCGACTCTGTGATGGCAGAAATTTTTGGAGAGACCGCATCTTTAACAAATTGTCTTAATCTTGAAGTCGCTTCCTCAACCCTGGCGCCCATTGAATCCTGTAGAAGCACAAGTTCCTGCTGCCTCAACTCAAGTTCGTGAACTGTCGCGGTGTGCTGATCCAACACGGCAATGCTTACCGCAATGACAGTCAGTACGGTCACAACAAATATCGCACCGCTTCCCACACGGAATAGAAGATTCGGGGTATCGGTTAAGCCAGTCCGTACCAGTGAAAATCCTACGAACGTACCGCGAATTCCCTGAGATGCAACAAATGCAAACAGTGTCAATGCTGGGTGCGATGAGTCCTTCGAACTGCGGTGAATGAGGCTGCGAAAACAAAGTACGACAAAAGTGAATAGGATCTCGGCAGGTATAAGAATTGCAAACCAAAGCCATATGGATCCGCCATACATTGCACGATCGACAAAGAGTGGGCTCAGACATGATGGGATGAAGTAAGTTATGCAGAGCCGTAAACCCAATGAAGATCTCAAACCCAAAAGGTGCCAGACCAGACCCACGCTGCTTACGCTGGCGTGCGCTTTCCTGGTCGCCATAGACATCAGTCGCTCCCTACCCGATTGGTTTCTGCAGTATTCGCAGTACCGACGACCGTGAGGTATCTAGCAACTGCTGTAGTTCTTGAGTTACCTTGGACATCGTTGCTTACACCGATTGCAACGCATGCACGTCGAATAGCATCTTCAGTGGCCTTCAACGACGAACCGCGGATTTCTGCAATTTGCGCGTTCGATTTGCCTTGAGCCATCAGGCGTAGCACTTCGATTTGTTTAGGAGTCAAGCGCGCAAATGGGCGATCCGATTCCAAATCATGTCGGATAGTGTCGCGCCCCTCACCACGAAGTGCGGCATCAAGTGCATCAAAAAGAACTTCCATGTCCGATAACGCTGACTTGCGAATGTAAGCAACTCCAGCAGGAAGATGATGAACGCTTGTCGAGGCAAAGCGCGAATCAGGTAATTGCGTAAGAAAGACTATTCCGGTACCAGGGGCTTCGCTGGAAATAATTTTTGCAAGATCAAATCCGGTAGGGCCTGGACCTAAATCAACATCAAGTACAACACCATCGGGGTCATGCGCCCGGAATAGTCGCTTAGCTTCGGAAGCGTCCGCTGCACTGTGGACGACAAATCCTTTTGACACAATCGCATTAGCTATGAGTCCACGTAACAAGTCGTTATCTTCAACAACCAAAACCACTCGGCTTTGCACTTGTACACACCGCAATCCCTGTATTCGCTGATTAACAACCATGCGACCTTTGTCCAAGAATGCCCTAATCTATTGGCTCAGACCGCAAAAAGCAGGGAAAACCCTTTATACAAATGTCAAGGCAGAATGTCCTCGTAGATGGGGCTAGACCCCGGGGAGCCTAGGCGGCTAAAGGTAACTGAGCGGAGAGCACCATGCCATCTTCGGGTGAACGCTCTAGTGACCACTTTGTGCATACATCATTGAAGAGTTCCACTCCAAGACCGTGGGTTATCCCCGCATTAGTACCGTGTCCGTTGTCAGAAACCCGCACCAGAACAATTGAGTTGGCGACCTCTATGCGGACATCTGACTTTGTCGCACTGCCATGCCTGGCAGCATTTCCGAGTGCTTCTCGCACCACTTCACCAAGGCATTCGGATGTGGCTGGATTGGCGTTGAGAGCGCGATAGGTCGCCAGATCAACGTGCCACTCAATTTCCAATGTGCCGAACCACATGTGAGATAACTCGCTTTGTGTCGCAGGAAACGAAAAGCTAATTATCTGGTCCTGATGAATTCGATCGAGTGCGTGTTGAATGTCGGATCGAATTATGTCAATCATTTTTGAATTGATCTCAGATGCAGCGCCAAGTTTTAACACGGCAGCATTCAGCGAGCTTTGTAGACTGCCGTGGACAACCAGTGTGATCCTGCGGCGTGCGATCCACTCACGCTGCCGCAGCAACGCAACACTTTGTGACAACGCTAAAATTGTAGTCTGCAATTGGTTGGCCAACTCATCTCTTTGCGCTGTAGCAATTGTGTACATCAAATTCGCAAGTCCATAAACCAGACCCAGAATGGTCGACGGCGTTGAAACGTGCGCTGGTACAGATGAAACTAGCAGGCGCATAAGTGAAATAATGATCGGGCCAGTAAGCCCGTACACCACAAGCCCCAGAAAAATTCCGGCATTTCGCGAGATGATGCGACCTACAAAAAATGCCTTCGCTGCATTGAAATACAGCAATAGAAATACTAGGCACGGAATATCAAACAAAACAGAATGTTGCGGCCCCATTGTGCGTGCTGCCACTCCTGCGAAAGGTAAGAGAAACAGCAAGGACGTCAGATTAGGGCGTAAAGATCTTGCTAAGTCGATTGATGCAGGGAGGGCGAACCTTTTAACCTTTAAAGTTTCCAGACGAATCTCATCTAATAAACTACGGCCATGCGCAAGTTGATGACTTAACGGACGCAGTTCATCGTCCACATATTTTTGCAGAGTAATTATTGCGGTGGACTTGTCGCCGCCCGACTTGAGAACTTCGAGCATTTGAGTGATTTCAAGAATTTTTGCTGAGACCGTTTCGGCCACAAATTGTCTTAAGCTCAAAGTCGCTTGTTCAATTCGAGTTTCCATTGAATCCCGTAGAATCATGAGTTCGTGCTGCCTTAACTCGAGTTCCTGAACTGTGGCGGTGTGCTGATCTAACACCGCCATACTCACTGCAATCACAGAAAGTATCGTCGATACCAATATTCCCCCAGTACCGATTCGGAATTGAAAATTCGGGTTGTCAGTTAAGCCCGATTCCACCAGTGAAAGTCCAATAAATGCCCCACGAAGTCCTTGGCATACGAAATAGGCAAGCAAAGTCTGAACTGGGTGAGATGCATCAGGTGCACCACGATGAATGAGGTTACGAAAACAAAGTATCGCGACAGTAAAAATAATGTGTGACGGTATAAGAATTGCGAACCAAAACCATAAGGATCCGCCATACATCGCACGATCGACAAAGAGTGGGTTGAGGCATGCAGGGATAAAGAAAACTAAACAGAGTCGCAAATCTAGCGAAGACCTTAAGCCCAGAAGGTGCCAAACCAAACCGACGCTGCTTTGGTTAGCGCGCACTTCCGAAGTCCCCATGACCATCAGGCAGTTCCGTCCTGCTTGGTGCCCACATCATTTGAAGTCCCCACCACGGCGAGGTACCTTGCTACTGCCGCCGTCCTCGAATTACCGCGGACTTCGGGGCTTATCCCGATTGCAACGCATGCACGTCGAATAGCATCTTCAGCGGCGTTCAACGATGAACCGCGGATCTCTGCGATTTGCGCGTTCGATTTGCCTTGAGCCATTAGGCGTAGCACTTCGATTTGTTTCGAAGTCAGGCGTGCAAATGGGCGATCCGATTGCAAATCATGTCGGTATACAGGACGCACCTTGCCCCGAAGCACGGCATCAAGAGCTTCAAAAAGAATATCGAGGTTGGCTAAAGCTGACTTACGAATGTAGGCAACTCCCGTGGGAAGATCCTTAACACTCGTTGAAGCAAAGCGCGAATCTGGCAATTGCGTAAGAAATACAATTCCAGTACCAGGTGTTTCGTTGGAGATAATTTTGCCAGATCAAATCCGTTGAGACCTAGACCTAAATCAACATCAAGTACAACACCATCGGGGTCATAGTCTCGCAATAGTCGCTTGGCTTCTGTAACGTCAGCCGCACTATGGACTACAAACCCTCGCTCTGAAATCGCATTAGAGATGAGTCCACGCAACAAGTCGTTATCTTCAACAACCAAAATCACTCGGTCAATCACTGACAAGCACCCACCGCCTGTATTCACAGATTCTTAACCCCGAGGTTTGTTAAATAATACGTCGCACAGTCAGTGGCCTGCAGCTAGAAACTCGGGAAAACCCCGCATTCGGACATCGCGGCAGTGTTTCCTCTGCAATGTAACTAAAAACCGCGAGGATGCCATACCGTTTTTGTTTCAAGCCAGGTCTTGATTCGAGCTAGCCCTTGAACAGATGCTCCAGCACGTAAGATCCGCTTGAGGTTCTCGGCCGCCGAAACCTCAAGATCAAACGCTAGTTTCGCATCCGAAATACCCGATAGGTCAATCGCATTAACGTCCATGTGGCTGGCCAACCATGGAGCAATTTCTGTCGCATCGCCTGTCAGTATATTTACCACTCCGCCAGGCACATCACTCGTTGCAAGGACTTCGCCAAGTGATACAGCAGGCAATGGGTTCTGAAGCGAAGCGACAACAACCACGGTATTTCCGCTCACAATTGCGGATGCAACCAACTCAACCAAATCGATCAGCGCATTGTTGGTCGGTGCAAAGCCTGCAATCACTCCAGTAGGTTCAGGGACTGAAAAGTTAAAGAATGGTCCGGCAACAGGATTGTTTGAGCCAGTAACCATTGCAAGTTTGTCAGCCCAGCCTGCAAACCACACCCAGCGATCAATCGCTGCATCGACTTCGCGTTCTGCAGCAGCATGATCAATCCATGCAGCTAATTCGTCGACGAACTGATTACGGCGTCCCTGCATAATCTCTGCCACACGATACAAAACTTGGCCTCGGTTATATGCCGTCGCTCCTGACCAACCGGCGAAAGCGGCTCGAGCTGCTACAACCGCATCGCGAGCATCTTTACGTGATGCCAATGACGCATTCGCTAAGAAGTTGCCCTTACGATCCAATACCTCAAAACTGCGTGCCGATTCGGAGCGAGGAAATTTTCCACCAATAAAGAGTTTCGCCGTACGACGAATTTCAACAGGTTTGTTTGTCATGATTACCCGCCTACTTTCAAATACGGTTCCAAACCATGGCGGCCACCTTCGCGTCCATAACCAGATTCTTTGTAGCCACCAAATGGACTTGTTGCATCAAACTTGTTGAAAGTATTCGCCCACACAACCCCAGCACGCAATTGGCTGGCAACCTGCAAGATTCTGCTTCCCTTTTCAGTCCAAATACCAGCGCTTAAGCCAAATGGTGAATTGTTTGCTTTTTCAATAGCTTCTTCGGGAGTGCGGAAAGTTAACACACTTAAAACTGGGCCGAAGATTTCTTCGCGTGCGATGCGATTGGCTTGCGAGACATCGGTAAAGATTGTGGGCGGGTACCAGAAACCTTTTTCTGGGATTGCACATGATGCTGTCCAACGATGCGCACCTTCTGCGTCTCCCGTTGCTGCGATCTCTGTAATCCGAGCCAGTTGCGCCGCCGAGTTGATAGCACCCACATCTGTGTTCTTGTCCAAAGGATTACCTAGGCGCAAGGTGTTACAACGGTCGTACAACAACTCCATGAATTGGTCATAAATTGATTCCTGAATCAGCAACCGTGAACCAGCGCAACACACATGACCTTGGTTGAAGAAAATACCGTTAACCACGCCTTCTATCGCTTGGTCAATTGCTGCATCATCAAAGACGATGTTGGCTGCTTTACCACCAAGTTCTAGGGTCACTTTCTTTTGGGTACCAGCTACTGCGCGAGCAATCTGGCGACCTACTTCTGTTGATCCCGTAAATGCAATTTTGTTGATATCAGGATGTTCTACAAGTGCACGACCCGTTGATCCATCGCCAGTCACAATGTTGACAACACCTGGTGGTAAATCTGCCTGCTGACAGATTTCAGCAAATAGCAGTGCGGTCAATGGAGTCTCTTCGGCTGGCTTAAGCACAACAGTATTTCCCGCTGCAAGTGCAGGTGCAATCTTCCAAGCGAGCATCAACAATGGAAAGTTCCACGGAATAATTTGTCCAGCAACACCGAGTGGTTGCGGATTGTTACCCATACCTGCGTATTCGAGCTTGTCTGCCCAACCCGCGTAATGGAAAAACTGTGCAGCCACCAACGGGATATCAACGTCGCGGGTTTCTCGAATAGGTTTGCCGTTATCCAACGTTTCAAGTACCGCGATTTCTCGCGAACGATCCTGAATGATTCGCGCAATTCGATACAAATATTTGCCACGTTCGGCGCCAGGCATCGCCGACCATTTCACAAATGCCTTGCGAGCAGCTTTCACCGCAACATCTATGTCGTGAGAAGAACCTTGGGAAATATTCGCTAAGTGATCTTCATTTGCTGGATTAAGCGTCGCGAAGTGTTCGCCAGCCTGCGCATTAACGAACTCACCGTTGATGAACAATCCATACTGGTCTTTGATTGACACCACGGAGGTGGATTCTAAAGCTGGAGCATATTCGAAAGTCATAATTAATCCACCGTCACATAATCAGGACCAGAATATGCGCCAGTGCGAAGTTTCGTGCGTTGCATCAATAGATCATTCAACAGCGAGGAGGCCCCAATACGGAACAAATCCGGATCCAGCCAGCGATCGCCCAATGTTTCTTTGACAAGAACCAGCATCTTCATGGCATCTTTCGTTGTTCGAATTCCACCAGCAGGCTTCATGCCAATGACTTGGCCCGTATTCTTATGAAAATCTCGGATTGCCTGCAGCATGAGTAATACAACAGGAGCAGTTGCGGCCGGAGTGACTTTGCCCGTTGAGGTTTTAATAAAGTCGCCACCGCCAAGCATGCCGAGCCACGATGCACGACGGATGTTGTCGTAAGTCTTGAGCTCGCCAGTTTCCAAAATCACTTTCAAATGCGCCGAGCCACATACCTCTTTGACTGCAATTATTTCTTCCAGTACATCCATGTAGCGGCCTTCATGAAATGCGCCACGGTCAATGACCATATCGATTTCATCGGCACCCAGCGCAACGGCATCTTGTACATCCATGAGTTTCACGCGACGTGATGCTCGACCTGAAGGAAAGGCAGTCGCAACAGCAGCAACCTTAATCGTCGTTCCCGTCAGTGCATCTTTTGCATGACCGACCATGTCGCCATACACACAAATTGCCGCAGGGCTCGGAACAGTCGCGTCATATGGATCTGGACGTCTCGCTTTTGCGCACAGTGATCGCACTTTGCCTCGAGTGTCCATGCCTTCAAGCGTCGTGAGGTCAATCATGCGAATCGCAAGATCGATGCCTTCGGCTTTAGCTGTTGTCTTTATCGAACGGGTTCCAAGCATTGCGGCCCGCGCTTCGAGTCCAACTAAGTCAACGCCGGGCAAGCCATGGAGAAACCTCGTTAACGAAGCATTCGAACTCACATCAACGAGGCCACTGCGCGCAGCGTCCTGAAGTGAAAATGAGTTCGACATGTCGGTCTAGCCGAACATCTCGCCTTGGGCTTCTTCCTTTGCTGAGTGGTACGCCTCGTTTGTCTTCAAAGGAGCTTCACGCAGGAAGAGTGCCATCAAGAAACCAATAAATGTCAGTGGTGCCGCGGTTAAAAACACGTCGTGGAACGACTGCACGAATGAGTGCAATACACCCGCACGTAATTCCGGGGTAAAGGTTTGCAATACCGCAGAATTATTCTTCAACTGTGCAAACGCTTCAGGAGTTGCACCTGCAAGAGAAGCGGGGTTCTTTTGTTGCAAATCAGCAATTGTTGCCGGCAAGTATATTCCTAGACGGTTTGTGTATACCGTTCCAAAAATTGCCACACCAATCGTTGACCCGATAGAGCGGAAGAATGTGTTAGCACTCGTGGCTGCTCCGAGATCTTTGAAGTCCACCGAGTTCTGCAATGCAATAACAATCGTCTGCATTGACAAGCCAAGTCCCATGCCAATGAGCAAGGCAAAGCCAGCAAGCGTTGCATAAGAAGTGTTTTCCTTCAATGTCGACATCAGAGTAATTCCGATAGTGACCAGAACTAAACCGATAACCGGGAAACGTTTATAGTGACCGTGCTTACTGATTTGCTTGCCACTAAAAATCGACATCGAAACGATACCCAGCATGAATGGAATTAGTTTCAAGCCTGAAACTGTTGCTGAGTCACCCTTCACTAACTGCAAATACAAAGGCAACATAACGATGGCGCCGAACATTCCCGCACCGATGATGAAACCAAGTGCCGACGTCAGACTGAACGTGTGGTTTTTAAATAATTCGAGCGGCAAAATTGGTTCAACCGCACGCTTCTCGTGAAGTACAAAAGCAACTGCAACCGCAAGGGCGCCGATGATTGCAGACAAGGCATGTGTGCTTGTCCAACCATCTTGTGGGCCGTAAACCGAAACGCCAAGAAGTAGCAGCGTTACTGAAAGCACAATCAGGAAGGCGCCTAGGAAGTCGATCTTGTGCGCACGTTTTTGATTATGGACATGAAGCGATGCACTAGTCAGCACAAGCGCCAAAATTCCGAAAGGTAGGTTGATGTAGAAAATCCAACGCCAGCCTGCAACACCGAATAGTGTGCTGTGGTCTGAGAAAAATCCACCGAGAAGCGGGCCAGCTACCGACGACAGGCCCCACACGCCACCGAAGGAGCCCTGGTACTTTCCACGATCGCGCGGTGCAATCACGTCGCCGATGATGACGAACGTAAGACTCATAAGTCCACCAGCACCGAGACCCTGGATTGCGCGGAACGCAATGAG
>JBAXRV010000036.1:0-17283 GCA_037131045.1 Actinomycetes bacterium | reverse complement strand
CGCCCGAGGCAAACAAGTCACCTGAACGCCAACCATGTCCGCAACGTGTGGCATCGAGGCGTTGTGACCACGGATCGGTCATGTCGTGCGCTACCCACCGGGTATGAATTGGTTGCATTGAGGCAGTGACTCCCTGAGGTGCAAACCGCGCAACTGTGGAATCTGGTGAGGTTTCAATGTGCTCAATGCGATGTCGCGCAGAAGTTGACGGCAAGGACTCGTAGAGGTCGAGAACTTCGCGCACTGCGCGATCACCAATGGCGTGCGTTGCGATCCGAAAACCTTTGGCATGAAATTGTCGAGCGCGCTGGTGATACAACGATAAGTCTGGCCACATTGGGTCGAGGCCTTCGCCATGAGAGTCTGGGTATTCAAGCCAGGCAGTTCCAGTATCGATCACACCGTCCAACATGAACTTCACACCATCGGCTTGCCACCCATCACCTGAGAGCGCTGCAGTCTGAAGCAGCTCATCAACTTCCTCGGCTGGGGTGTACGGATAAATGAAGTGGTGTTGCAAAACCCGAAGTCCAAGTTGCTCACGCATTTCAAGTTCGCGCAGGCTTTCGATGGTGGACAAATCTCCATCCATCATGTGGATCTCAGTAATGCCTACCGCATTTTGGTCGGCCATCGTTTGGGCATACCAGCGAAGTCGGTCTTCTCGTGTTGGCTCAGGGACTGACTCCAATACTGTGCGCATCGCGGCCATTTCCAGCAACTCACCTGTTGGCACACCATCGGAATCGCACACAATGATTGATGCATCTTCGAGTTGACGTGCGCCGGTAACTGAACTGATGCGCAATGCCTCGTCGTTAACAAATCCAGTGTGCACGTCTAACGCATACAGGAACATTGGGCCAGGTCCTGAAACGTCATCAATCATGGAGTGATGAAAAGTTGCACCTTCAAACGCTGCATACTCCAATGCAAAACCGAGTAACCAGGCATGTGGTCCAATGCGCTCGCGTTCACGGGCAATGCGCTCGCGTAATGTTGCCAAGTCGCCGACCCGATCAAGATCAAGTCCCTGGGCAAATACTGCGCCTTGCAACAAATGTTGATGGCCATCGGTCAGGCCCGGGGTCACTACCGCCCCATGGGCGTCAATCACCTGGGTTGTTGCATCGCAGGCAGCTTGCACGTCGTGGTCAAGTGCCACGATGGTCTTTCCTTGCCATGCAATTGAAGTTGCAATGGGGTGAGCGGGGTCCATCGTACGAATCCGGGCATTCACAATGGCAAAATCTGCAGTCATGGTTCTATCCTCGCGTTAGTCCAAACTCACTACACCCTGACACACTATTGCCCACTACATTTGGATTATGAGTATTCACATTGCAGCCCAGCCGGGTGACATCGCCGACACAATTTTGCTTCCTGGAGATCCACTTCGGGCCCAGTGGATTGCCGAAAACTTCCTCGAATCACCACAGCAGTACAACACGGTACGCAATATGTTTGGGTTTACCGGCATGTATGAAGGCAATCGGGTTTCCGTGCAAGGCACGGGCATGGGTGTGCCTAGTTTGTCGATTTATGTAAATGAACTTTTCCGCGATTACGGAGTCCAGACCGCGATTCGAGTCGGCACCTGTGGTGGCCTTGCAGGAACTCAACTTCGTGATGTTGTTATCGCGATGACTTCGTCAACGGACTCTGGCACTAATCGTCGCATGACCGGTGGATTGGATTACGCACCCGTTGCAAACTACGAACTTCTGGAAAAGGCTGTTCAATCTGCACGTAATCAGGAGTTGAATTTCCACGTCGGTGGTATTGCCACAATGGATTTGTTCTACGACGATTCGAACGCTGTGCAAGTGCTTGAAAGTTTGGGCGTTCTCGCGTTGGAAATGGAAACCAGCGGTCTGTACACACTGGCTGCTAAGTATCGACGACGTGCACTCACGATTTGCACAGTCAGCGACATGGTGGCGACTCACGAAGCAACTGACTCGCAGGAACGCGAACAAGGTTTCCGTGCCATGGTCAAGGTTGCACTGGACGCTGCATTTAACTAGCTGCGAGTTGGTTTAACTAGCTGCGAGTTTCTTGAGTTGATTAAGAGTTCCAAACCACACATCAAGATCTGTGCGGGATGACGGCACTCCTGTTAATTTGCCGTCGCTGGTGAATTGCCAAAACTTCCACGAGGTTCCCCAAATCGGAACAGCGCGTGGTTTTGTGCCAAGCTTTGGACCCCAACTCGCGACCCACAATGTGTAGCTCGAGAAGTCAAAAAATTCCGTCGGTGCCGCAGGTCCTTTTGTGACATGCACGGCGTTGAGATTGTTCACGAAATAAGCGTTGGCATAAATCATCGGTCGGCGACCCGATAGACGTTCAAACTCGAGTAAAAAATCACGAGTCCATTCGCCCGTCTGTTTCCAACTCCATCCACAGGGACGTTCTTCAAAATCCAACGTCAGTGGCAAGTCACCTTTCGGATTTCCGAGTGACTGGCTTAATGCAACTTTGGCTTGGAGTTTGGCGTCTGCGAGTCGGTGCGCGGTTGCTTGCTTTACTCGCGATGTGTTTGTTCGGTTTGCCTTAGGAACAATCATTTCGCCGGCAGCCATTTGACCAGGTACTGCGTAATGGTAGGGACCGATAATTAATCCAGCCGATTTGGCCGCGGCGCTATCGATCTTGAACCAGTACTTTGACTTTCCACCGTCACGATTTGCGCCATCCGAGCCTTTTATGAATACAAATGAGATTGCGTACTTTGATTTCAAACCCACAAAGTCAATTGGCTTGTCCGAGGGATGCTGCCACATCGAAATATCGATACCTGCCACGTGATTAACAAAGCCTTGCGCGGCCCAACTTTTGGCATTCGGCTTGTATTTCGGTGGATTGGGGTTTGGTGGGTAGGAGCACGACTTATAGGAATCGGGCACGTTAACAACGGCAGGTGCCGATATGCCAGGCAGCGAGCGATCCAACGCGCCGGTGTGCAGAGGTTGCGCGTGAGCCACACCCGTGGCCGACAAAGAGGTCACAAGCACGGTTGCTGCCAATCCGGTACCAAAAATGCCTCGCACCCTTTGATTCTAGGCACACAGTTTTGTTCATTGCGCCATAGTCAGTTTGGCAACAGGGTGGCCATCTTGGTCGACCTAGGCTCAGAATGCGTCTTTCTGGTGATTTGCTCACACACTGCTTACATAGTCTCGTTCTGGGGAACAGTAATACGTGAGTTACTCTTAGAAGAGTAAATGAGGAAGAGAAATGGGCATTTTGGTGGCACGGAATCGTAGTTTGGCTCGCAGAGCAACGCTCTTTGGGCTCGTGACCACTTTTCTGTTTGGCTCGCTGGTCTCGCAGGCGCAGGGTCTAATTCCGGGACACATTTCTACGTCCGTCACATGCCAACCGGGTCCAATTGACTTGGGCGATGTTCCAGTTTCGAGCAACTTGTCGCTACCCGCAATTGATGTTCCCCTTGATTCTTGTTCACATTTTGACCCAGACACAAGTGTGAGCTTCAATGTAAAACTTGCTGAAGATTCGCCCACTGGTCTTTTTGCCGGTGCAACTGAAATTACTACCGCTGGTATTGAAATCCCTGACCCTGACAATTTCAAGTTGATTGCAACACAAGCAACTACTGTTGACCACCCTTTTAAACTTGTCATTACCGCAACGGGTCATCCCTCAAATGAACAGTCATCGGTTGCTGCAACAGCAAATGGCGTATCGACTCCAATTTGTAAGCAGATCAACACTGTGACCGCAAAAAATACAACTGCCGTCAATACTTCGGTAACGGTGAACTTGGACTACAACCCAGTAACAGACAGTGGGTGTATTTCAAATGGTGGTGGAAAGCTCACCTACACAGTTCAGCTAGATAACACCACATCAGCGTCAATGGTCACTCATGGAACAGTTGTAGAACCTGCAGGGCTGGATTACACGATTTCGCAGCGCACGTTTATTCCTGAATTGGATTACATACCACCGCAGGATTACGACCCGATTTTAGACGTCGCGAAGTTGGTTACGTTCCGGATGCTTGCCACGGACAGTATTGGTCAAACGGCCTCCATATTAGTTTTCGTCAACATCAGTGAGCCAGTTCAAACAACGTGCCCAAGCTTGCAGTCTCAAGTGATTTTCAATAACCCCACGAAGTCTGGGAAGAAATTCCTCATCACTAACGCAATTAATGGTTACATCGACTGTGCAACCGAAGGTTCAGTAATCACTATGTCGTGGTTTTCATTGACTGACAAAGACGTGGTATTCCACCTTCAGCAAGCTAAAGAGCGCGGTGTCAACATCCGCTTTTTGATCAATAGTCATGCCACCAAGCCGGCATCTACTTCGTATCCCACCTGGAACTTGCTCAAAACGTTTATCCCCGTTGAAGCAACAGCCGACGTAAGAAACTCGTCAGTGTATAAAGCCGGCGATGCTGGCAGCTGGGCTTTGTACTGCGATTCAGGCTGCCTGACTCCGCCACCACCACCTGGTGTCACCTTCCCTGCTGACAGCGAAGCCGAATTTCCTGCGCTGCACGCCAAATTCTTTGCCATCGCATTTCCTGAAGACCCAATTACTCACACTTACCTTTCCATTGGCGGAATTTCATCAAGTAACCCAACGCGAGCTCAAGCAGTCCAAGCTTGGAACAATGCACAATTTGTTGTCGAACGCGGAACTTCGTTGGAACAAAATACTTTGTTCCACTCACTTGACGACTACTTCAAAGATCTTTCGGCTCAAGGACTGCCTGCCATTGAAGGTGGAAACCCGCCACAAGCTGTGGGCTACCGCAACCTTGCACGAATCGGAAACACGAGTTTCGTTGCGTTCCCGCACATTGGAACCGGTGGTGTAACAGATGACATCACAACGACATTAAAAGACGTTAAGTGCACCTACTTCAATAGCAGGGGCCAGTTCAAGCGAACTCAAATTTATATCAACATGTTTGTGTTCACTCGCACTTCACCGGCCATGGCGCTGTGGCACATGGCAAACAATCCCCGATCGAAAAATGGCGGGTGCCAAATACACATTCTCTATACCGATATGAGTTCAGCAATTAAGTGGAATGGCAACTATCTCAAGAACACCGTCGGAACTGTGCCGTGGGGTGTCGCCGATTGCCTTTCCGCGCCTTCGGTAAATATTAACGGTCACTACGCAGGTGTCAGCGGTCCACAGCGACGCAAAATGAAAAACCCAGACGGTTCTTTTGTGCGCGATGAAAAGGGGCACTACCGCTATCAAACAGTCCAGGTATGCAATAAGTCCGGACTGTATGGTACTTTGCCAACCATTAATCAAGGTCTTGGTCATTACTGTTGGTTGTGGTCATCGAGCCCAATCTCCGGCGGATCGATCAATGCGTGTGTCACCACGCCGCTGAAATTGACGAAATATGATCCCGCTGATGACCGCGCAAAACTTGAACCATACCCCGATTCAAAAAATCACATGTGGTACAGCCATCAGAAATACATGTTGATTAGTGGAATGGTCAATGGTCGCTTCCAATATCTGACATTCGCTGGTACCCCAAACTTGACTGTTCCTGGGTTGCGTTACAACGACGAAATTCTGGCAGTGACAACAGGATCCACCACCTACAACGCGTACCTGAACAACTTCAAAGCGATGAAATCATGGTTGGCGGCCAGACCATATGCGCTTTACAACATTTGCCGCTCGGTAGGTAACTGCTAACTATTGGGCAACATAAAAGGGTTACTGCGCTTTGCAGTAACCCTTTTTTAGTGCTCCCCCGGTTGGACTCGAACCAACAACCACTCGATTAACAGTCGAGTGCTCTGCCAATTGAGCTACAGGGGAATTGGCTCGTTCATTCTAACAGCGGGCATGCGGTGGTTGCGAACTCAGATTAGACACCGAGTGAACTGCGCAAATCGGCTAGTTCGTTTGTGATTGAGCGCCTGCCTATTTCAGTGGCAGCCCATTCGTGATCCTGTGGCAATGACACCCATTCCACGTTGGCACCATCACGACGAGCGACAAATCGCACAATCCCACCCGGTGTGAACGTGCGCATGTGGTCAGCGACAACATTGTGGCTCACACGGTCTCGGATCACGGTGGGCACCTGACCTGGATCATC
Organism: Actinomycetes bacterium; assembly: GCA_037131045.1. Taxonomy (GTDB): domain Bacteria; phylum Actinomycetota; class Actinomycetes; order S36-B12; family UBA5976; genus UBA5976. Next base: position 11,168 of record JBAXRV010000036.1, on the reverse strand, counting down.
GAGTATCCAGCCATGTGCGTGCGATGACCCATCTCGAATTGAGACAACAGAAAGCATGGGTGGGCTCCACACAGCTTGGATGAGGTCGCCCCAGGCAAGAGTTAACGTTTCGTGTTGATCGACGCTGACGATTCCACGACGCGTCGCAGCAATGTCACCGCCTGAATGATGCGCCCATGCAAGTGCTGCTTCTTTTCTAAGAAGCTCGCGCAACGCAGGCGGTAAATCGCGAGATCGAGAAAATAGCGCCATTAGATGTCTCCGACAGCAAAGTCATGCATATCGCGCCGGTAGGTTTCCAGCGCAAGTAAGTCATTGAGTAGTTGGGCGCCGCGTTCTGGATCTGGCTCAATGTCACTGCGCTGTAATGCCGATTTGATGTCATCAATGCGGCGACTGGCATCAAGTTCCAGAATGCGCGCCAAGACTGCCTGCACATAGCGCTCGTCGGGTTCGTCGACTGGAAGTGCCTCGATTGCTAGGGAACGAATCGCTGATTTGAGTTCATCGTCCTGCGCTGCATCCAAAACGGCTGCTACCCATTCTGAGGAATCTGCAAAGTCGCGTGGATTCCCCGCATTCAAGCAAGCGACGAAAACTAATGCTGCTGTAGGAACTGTGAAGACGCCTTCTTCAAGGGAATCAAACCAATCACCCACTTGAGCAGGTGCTTGCAGAATACATTTGAGCGCTGTGCGTTCGACAACGGCCACCGTATTTGATGGTTGCGAAGCTTGCGGCGTCTGCGGACGTTGCGATGACGTCTTAGGAGCATCTTTAGAAACGGTCTCGCGCAACCGTGCCTCGTCGATGCCAAGCCAACCAGCCACTGTGCGGATGTATTCAGGGCGAAGTGCAGCGTCCTTGATTCCGGCCAAAACGGGACTGACTGCACGCATCGCTGCAACTCGACCTTCGGCAGTATTTAAGTCGAAGTCAGCAAGCGTGGAACGGATGACAAATTCAAACAACGGAACGCGGCTAGCAATTAACTGCTGCACACCTTCGTCGCCTTGTTGCAGACGTAGGTCGCAGGGATCGAGTCCATGTGGCTCCACAGCAACGAACGTTGAGGCGACAAAGTTTTGATCTTCGGAGAATGCTTTGATTGCGGCTTTCTTGCCTGCAGCATCACCGTCGAATGTGAACACCACTTCGGCTTGTGTGTTGTCATCATCCATCACGATGCGGCGCAACAATTTCACATGGTCAGAACCAAAAGCAGTACCACATGTAGCCACAGCTGTCGTGATGCCGGCAAGGTGACAAGCCATCACATCGGTGTAACCCTCAACGACAACAGCTTGATGCTTCTTGGCCATTTCGCGTCGAGCTAAGTCAAGGCCATATAACACTTGCGACTTACGGTAGATCGGAGTTTCAGGAGTGTTTAAATATTTGGGACCAGTGTCGGCTTCCGTTAATTTACGGGCTCCGAATCCAATCGTGTCGCCACCAGAATCGCGAATGGGCCACATCACACGATCGCGAAACCGATCATAAGCACCGCGTTGCCCTGCTACCGCCAAGCCCCCAGTGACAAGTTCCTCGTCAGTAAAACCTTTTTGTCGCAAGTGACCCGTAAGTCCATCCCAACCCGCGGGTGAATAACCAACACCGAATAGCTTGCAGGCTGCTTCATCAAAGCCGCGTTGTGTCAGAAAGTCGCGGCCATGTTGCGCGGCAGGTGTACGCAGTTGTTCTTGAAAATATTCTGCAGCCATCTTGTGTGCCTGAATTAATCGAGTACGCGCACCTGCGTTATTTGTAACGGCACCAGCGGTTTCTTCATAGCGCAATTGAATGTTGTACTTTGCCGCAAGTTTTTCTACCGCTTCAGTGAACGACAATGCATCGACTTTGCGCACATACGTGATGACATCGCCACCTTCACCGCACGAAAAGCAGTGATACAGATTCTTACTGGGGGTCACATGAAATGACGGAGTGCGTTCCTCGTGGAATGGGCATAAACCTTTGAGGCTGCCACCGCCTGCGGCTTTGAGCGTGACGGTTTCTCGCACAACTTCCTCAATGCGCGCCCGATCTCGGACGGCATTGATATCTTCGTGTTTGATCAGACCAGCCATGTGTACCTAATGTTATGCGCAGATAGTGGCGTGCCACTGAGTCAGGCTCACATCTGTCAGGGATGCCACCTGGTCAATAACCACGCGGAATCTGGCTGTGTCATCTGCTGCTGCACGCCACAGTTCCAGGTACATGGGGTCAAGGTGCTGTTCGGGAGTTGCTGCGATTGCGGCCACCAGCTCGTTAATGAGATCGCGCTGGTGTGAATACATTGCTGCGGCGCCTTCGCGGTTCATCACGAACCGGGCGGCTAGCGCCTTGAGCGCTGTGACTTCATAGCGGGCATCGTCAGGCACAATCAAGTCGGCTGCATAGCGAGTCAGTGGCTGGTCGCCGAACTCTGAGCGAGTCGCCTGTTGGGCTGCAAGGCAGAACCGGCCAACCAGTGTGCTGGTCAGGTTCTTCAGCGCAGCCAGGCTGTGCAACGTTCCCGTGTATTCGATTGGCCAGCTTTGCATGTCGTACAAACGTTGCATTGCAGCATCGAGTCCGCTTGTGCTGAATTGCGAGCCGTACCAACTTTGTGCAATCTCGATGACTTCCGCCCGACCGGTAGGTGAATCCAGAATGCGAATATCCAGATGACCGCCGTGAATCGCATCTTCGATGTCGTGAACGCAATACGACACATCATCGGCCCAGTCCATGACTTGAGCTTCAAAGCACACACGTGTGTCAGTGCGGCTATCACGTACCCAGGCGAATACGTCGACGTCGTCGTCATACACACCAAATTTCGTGGTCCCGGATTTTCGAGCCCACGGATACTTTGATGCCGCATCAAGTGCGGCTCGCGTAAGGTTCAGGCCGATGCTGTGACCTGCGCGAGGTGAATCAGCTGGTGCGAATGCTTTGGGTTCGAGTCGAGTGAGCAACCGAAACGATTGCGCATTTCCTTCGAAGCCACCGATGTGTTGTGACAATTCATTTAATGCGTTCTCGCCATTGTGACCAAACGGTGGATGGCCCAGGTCGTGGCTCAGGCACGCAGCATCAACTAAGTCTGGGTCGCAACCTAAAGCTGCACCGAGTTCACGGCCGACTTGAGCACACTCGAGCGAATGAGTCAGTCGAGTGCGGGGAAAGTCATCGAGTCCAGCTTGCATCACTTGTGTCTTCACACCCAGACGACGCAGCGCAGAACTGTGCATGACGCGCGCTCGATCGCGGGCGAATTCCGTTCGCTCAACGCTCTTGTTGGGTTCGTGAACCCAACGCTGAGTGTCGTGTGGCTCGTAAGTCATGTGCACGTCTCTACTTTGTCACAGTCATCTGTCAGCCGCCGCTGACTAACAGTTCTGCTTCGCGCACTGTGCTTTGTTCGCCTGTGGTCAGAGTTTGTGAGTTGAGCCAACCATCAGGCAGGTTCACTTTGCGAGTTGGTGTAGTGCGACCGCGTGGCGCGTGGGCAATCTCGTTGGTGAGTTGCTGGTTCACATCAATTGTGGATAGCAGGCTCTCGAGTTCATCGAGGGAGTTAATCAGTGACAGTGCGCCGCGAGTTTCGCTGCCCACAACCAGCCCTTTGGTGTACCAGGCCATGTGTTTGCGCATTTCGCGACAACCATAAAACTCGTCGCCGTGCATGTCGGACAAGAGCGCTGCATGGCGTCGCATCAGGTTCAGGATGAATCCGGCTTGCGGTTCGTTGGGAACCGTTTCACCTGCGAATGCTGAACGGATCTGGCCAAAGAGCCACGGCCTACCTAAGCAGCCACGGCCGATCACCACTCCACGTGCGCCCGTTTGTTCAACCATGCGTTGTGCGTCGTGGGCAGCCCAGATGTCACCGTTACCCAGCACTGGGGTGTTGGGGATGTGCTCGACGAGGCGTGCAATGGCAGACCAATCGGCAGTGCCGCCGTAGTACTGGGCTGCTGTGCGACCGTGCAGTGCCACCCAGGTCACGCCCGCATCAGCGGCAATCTTGCCGGCGTCTAAGTATGTGATGTGTTCATCGTCGATACCGATGCGCATTTTGACTGTGACTGGCACTTTGCCTTGTGCCTGTCGGACAGCTGCGGTGACAATGTCGCGGAATAGGTCGCGTTTCCATGGCAGTGCGCTGCCACCGCCTTTGCGAGTGACCTTAGGTACGGGGCAACCGAAGTTCAGGTCGATGTGGTCAGCCAGGTCTTCGTCGACCACCATGCGCACTGCTGCGCCGACAATGTCAGCGTCGACTCCATACAGTTGGATGCTGCGCGGTGATTCATCGTCGTCGAAGGTGACCAGGTCTAACGTTTCAGGGTGACGCAGCAACAACGCTTGCGACGTGGTCATTTCAGCAACATAGATTGTGGGGTCGCTACCTGTGAGCCCTGCACTCGTGCGAATGTCAGATGATGCTTCGCGGCACACTCGGCGAAATGCACGGTTTGTGACTCCTGCCATCGGAGCAAGCTCGATAACAGAATCCTGCGCTAACAGGTCAGCGAACATCAGCAGCCTGGAAGTCGAGCACCAAGCCACCCGACGAGTTGGTCAAGGCCGACTCGTTCTTGTGCCATGGTGTCGCGTTCTCGCACAGTGACCGCATTGTCGTCGAGGGTTTCGAAGTCAACTGTGATACAAAACGGTGTTCCGATTTCGTCTTGACGACGGTATCGGCGACCGATTGCACCGGCGTCATCGAATTCGATGTTCCAGTTTTTGCGCAAATCTGCGGCGAGGTCGCGTGCCTTGGGGCTCAGGTCTGCATTGCGCGACAACGGCAAGACGGCAGCTTTCACTGGTGCTAAGCGTGGATCAAAACGCATCACTACGCGAGTATCAACACCGCCCTTGGTGTTTGGTGCGGTGTCTTCGTCGTATGCCTCGAGCATGAATGCAAGTACTGCGCGAGTAAGACCGGCAGCTGGTTCGATGACATACGGTGTGTACTTCTCGCCTGTTTCTTGGTCGAAGAACAACAAATCTTTTCCAGAGTGTTCGCTGTGAGTCTTTAAGTCATAGTCAGTTCGATTCGCAATACCTTCAAGTTCAGCGAATTCATTTCCACCGAATTGGAATCGGTATTCGATGTCGACTGTGCGCTTGGAATAGTGCGACAGCTTTTCTTTTGGATGTTCGAAGATGCGCATGTTGTCAGCCGACAAACCGAGGTCTAAATACCAGTTCCAACGTTCTTTAATCCAGTACTCGTGCCATTCTTCGTCGGTACCTGGTGGTACGAAAAATTCCATTTCCATTTGTTCAAATTCGCGCGTGCGGAAAATGAAGTTTCCTGGTGTGATTTCGTTGCGGAACGACTTTCCAGTTTGACCAATACCAAACGGTGGCTTCTTTCGAGCTGATGCTGCAACGTTGGCGTAGTTCACGAAAATGCCTTGCGCGGTTTCTGGTCGCAGGTAGTGCAATGAATTTTCATCGACGACTGGTCCGAGGTTGGTCGACAGCAAGCCGTTAAACATTTTGGGTTCGGTGAACTGGCCTTTTGCGCCACAGTTCGGGCACGACAAACCAGCCAGGCCACCTTCGGGAGCGCGACCTTTGCGCTCTTCGAATTCTTCGAGCAAGTGATCTTCGCGGAACCGTTTGTGGCAGGCCACGCACTCGGTGAGTGGGTCGACGAATGCGGTCAAGTGACCCGATGCGGCCCAAACTTGGGGCGCCAAGATCACTGATGAATCTAAGCCAACAACGTCTTCACGGGCCTGCACGATGGTCTTCCACCATTGCCGGCGCACGTTTTCTTTGAGTTCAACACCCAAAGGCCCGTAGTCCCAGGCTGAGCGGGTTCCGCCATAGATTTCGCTGCACGGAAACACGAATCCCCGTCGTTTTGAAAGGTTTACAACTGCGTCTACGCGATCCATGTGGCAAGTCTAGCGGGCGCGGTATGTATGGCTTATTCAAGCAGTTACGATGAAATTGCCAGACTTTGCAGGCACTGACGTTTGGGGAAATCAATGCGAATTCGCTACATCACACCATTGGTGATTGCCGCGGCGCTTACGGGATGCTCGTCCCATTCGAATGCCCAGCCAAGTGGCTCTGCGAATCCGTCTGTGTCTTCATCGCCTGTTGCATCTATTCCGCCTAACGTCATCGATAAGAATGCGGCCGCCGAATATCGCACAGCCATTGAGACGTCTTTGACGGCTGCAACTGCAAGTGGGCTGACGGAAACCTGGAAAGCCTCGGATGGCACCGTGACTCAACTTGTTGTGTTTGATCCTGTGTCGGGCAGAACTGTGGAATTTGATTCCGTTAATTCAGTAGGTGACGATCTTGATGTGGGTGCAATTATGCCGAACATGTTGATGGCTGAGCTTGATGGTTTGGAATCAAACAGCGGCACCGATACGGGTGCCGTAACCTCACCTACTGCAGGAACTTTTGTGATCACGAATCACATTGATGGCGCCGAATATGTATCGACTTACGTGGTGGATTCACAAAAACGAATCATTAGTGCGCACCTGGTGGTTGATGGCGAAGTTGCAGGTGACAATACTTACGAATACACCGTGACCAGCGCTGGTGCTGCAGCGCTTGCGTCGACTAATTAGTCACTGACACTGGATGAATAGTGTGTCGTTGAATCGGCCGTAGTAATCATCAGGGCTTCAAAGGCACTGGGTTGATCAATCATGTTTGCTAAGAATGGCCACACAATCATCTTGGCTTGAGTTGAACCCACTGCGCGCCGGTATGAACCGACATCACTCCATGTGGAGTGCACACACAATGCGCTTGTGTCGTCGGGGCTGCTCATGATGTGAGCTTCAACAAAGCCTGGCTGGATTTGTAACACTTCGATGCTGGCACGAGCAGCCAGCATCCAACCATCTATGTCTTGGGTGTGAAATTGCCACAATGAATAGAACGGACCTGGCTGATCAGCAGTCATGCAGGTTAAGCCTTGCCAAGCAAACGCAAGATCATGATTGACCACACGATGGCAATGGCAAGAATACGCATCAACTGTTGACGCGGCGTCAACGTTGGCCACGCCAGATACACCAGCCACAACACAAACAGTGCGATGGGTAGTAGAAAGAGACCACCGACTGCTGATTTGACCGTGGTGCCAAGCAACATCAACGCCAACATAGTGACGGGCACCACTAGTCGAGGCATCGAGTGCAACGTGAATAACAATGGGGCGCTGCGTTTTTCAATCATGCGTCTACGGCTCATGTGTAAAGTCAAGCACGATTACTCCTGAGAGCGCACATTGGCGTGGACTACGATGGAGAAATGGCAATCCTCGTGGCATTCCTGACGGTCGGTTTCACCGCCCTGGGTGGCATGCTGGCGCTGAAATCACGCGACACCATGCATTTGCTGCTTGGTCTTTCTGGTGGATTGCTATTGGGATTGGTCGCTTTCGACTTGATTCCCGAAGTGATGGACCTCAGCACGTCCACGTTGGGTGGCGTGCCATTGGCGATGGTGTTTTTTGTTAGCGGGTTCTTGCTGTTACACATTATTGAACGGTTTTCAGGAGCTCATGAGCCTGCGGAATCGGACTACATGCATGACCACGAGCACAGCCACGGGCTGACGGCTGGCGCAATCGGAGCAGGCGCAATGGTAGTTCACGTGTTCCTTGACGGCATTGCGATTGGCTTAGCGTTCCAGGTGTCGAATGCACTCGGTATCGCCGTTGCTGTGGCGATTCTGGGTCACGCATTCACTGATGGATTGAATACTGTGGCGCTTCTTGTGAACAGTGGCAATTGGCAGAAGTCAGCGCGTTGGCTTTTAGTCGTTGATGGTGTGGCACGAGTTGGCGGAGCGTTGCTTGGATCATCGGTTGCGATCAGCAACGGTTTGCTCGGAAGTTACCTGGCACTGTTCGCTGGAATGTTGATCTACTTGTCCACTTCGCACATTTTGCCGGAAGCTCACAGCACTCACCCATCACGTCTGACGTTGCTGTGCACAATCGGCGGCGTAGTTGCGATGTTTTTGCTGGTCAATGGCGTTGCGAGTTTGTAGTTCGGTTTTTATCTATTCGATAAAGATTCCGTGGGTCATGATTCACATGCTCGCTTGGCGATGTCGCTGAATCTTTTAGGCAATCAACATCTTTTTGAGCACTACATCAATGACCTCATCCGGTTGGACAAAAAGTGTCCCATGTATATCTCAATGGTTCAGTTCCTTTCGCATTAGGAAGGCCATCGGGATAATTCTCAGACCACACATTTTCAAATGACTCTATTTGTTTGCCAAAACCGTCATATTTCGGATCTAATGCTCCAGCCAACATCGCAGCTGAGTGAATGGCGCTCATACGAGAGTAAAATTCATCTTGGCTCGTAACCGACTCCATCATCAGATCCTGTATTAAGACATTCAGTGAAGAACAAGCTTCATCTGCCTGATTATTTGATTTTGCCGAAGAACCGCATGCTGACAAAACGCAAGCCAGGACCACGGATACCGAAATAGCGATTCGCTTCATTAGTACTCCTTTGTTGCTAATCTGTTACAGATACTAACACCGAATCTCTTGATTTTAGAGACTTGGAGTCAAGAAATTCTCTGTATCAGCCACTAACATCGAGTCACGGGTAATAACGTTTGATGGGTGCTGCTCTTTCGTAAAACCATTAGAGCACAAAGAATCTTTCAAAAAATACTTGAAGTAACTCGAGTACCCTACGTTTTTGTAAGCCATATTCATCGGCTGGCGTAAATCTGCTGCGCGGTGGAAGTAGCTTACTTAAAGCTGGCCCCGCAGATTGCACCTGACCATCTCGTAATGCTTGATCGATGAAATCTTTGGTAGCTTGTGTGTCGAGGTTTTCATCTTGGATGATTTGCTCAAGTTCAATGCCTTTTTGTTCATCAATATATTCACGCCAGCTTGCTTCAATGTCAGAATCATTGTTGATTCGGGCAACAAACTTTTCAATCAGGTCTTTCTTACTTCGCAAGCTGAATGAAGACATGACAGCCCGGTCAATCTGTGCCTTAATTTCCTTGTTTGCATCACCCTTAGAGCTTTGCAACTGCCTGACAAGCATGAGGATATAATCAACATTAATTTCAACTTGCTTTACCAGTTCGATTTCAAAGACCAAGTCATCCAGAATTGATTCCTTATCCCCATCATTTACTTGGCGCAAGTCTCGATACAGCTGGATGTATGTGCTTTGGTAGTCCTGGAAGTTCGCCGGGGTGAGTATCTCGTTCCCGATGAAGTCATCAAACGATTGAAGGATATTTTTCAGGCGCAGAATCTTGTTATAGAGATTTATGAAGTCCTTCTGCGCTGTCTCACCAATGGGTAATTCGCCAACCATAAATTGTGTGGTGAGTTCCTCAATAAGAGTTGAATACTCGTCGTAATACTCTGCAAATGGACGAAGTAGCACCACCCCACCGGCTTCTTTGTTTCCAAAGAGAGAAATCGAGTCCTGCGTAGCTTGTTCTAAATCTCGGAAGCACACGATGTTGCCATAAGTCTTCACTGAGTTCAGAATGCGGTTCGTGCGCGAAAAGGCTTGTAAGAGGCCATGCTGACGTAGATTCTTGTCTACCCACAACGTATTTAGTGTTGTGGCATCAAAGCCGGTCAAGAACATGTTGACCACGATGACGAGGTCTATCTCTCGGCTCTTCAGTTTGAGAGCTAGGTCTTTGTAATAGGACTGGAAATTATCTGCAGAGGTATCCCAGTTCGTAGCAAACGTCTGGTTGTAGTCAGCAATCGCCGCATCAAGGAAATCACGCGAGGATGTATCAAGAGCCGAAGTGTCGAACCCTTCATCAGCTAACAAGCCATCTGGTTCATCCTCATTTGCTGCAAAACTATAAATCAGCCCAATCTTCAATCGCTTATCGCTCGGTAGTTGATCTTGGGATTGCTTGAAGGCTAGGTAGTAGCGTTTAGCTGCCTCAATAGACGCTGTGGCAAATAACGAGTTAAAGCCCGACACCCGCCGATCTTTGAGTTTATAAACCTCGTTACGGCGAGTTTTCTGATTGAAGTGCTCAAGAACATAATCCACAATTTTTTGAATACGCTCAGGTGCAAGCAATGCCTTCTCGGTATCAATGGCACTGACTTGCTTGTCCGAAAGATTCTCAGGAAGTTGGACTGTGTTCACATAGTCAACACGGAACGGCAACACGTTCTTATCGTTGATCGCATCCACGATGGTGTACGTGTGGAGCTTGTCACCGAACGCCTGCTCTGTGGTTTTCAGTTGAGGATTCCCACCAGTCGAGGCATTAGCGGCGAAAATAGGTGTTCCGGTGAATCCGAAAAGGTTGTAATTTGAGAAAGCCTTTCGAATGGTTGTGTGCATTTCACCAAACTGAGACCTGTGGCATTCATCAAAAATCAGTACTACGCGCTGGCTATGAATCGCATGCTTGGGATTCTTATCAATAAAAATGGATAACTTTTGAATGGTCGTAATGATTATGCGAGTGTTCGGATCTTCCAACTGCTTCTTCAACACCGCTGTCGAAGTATTTGAATTGGCTGACCCCTTCTCGAAGCGGTCATACTCTTTCATCGTTTGGTAATCCAGGTCTTTGCGATCAACAACGAACAAGACCTTATCAACCTCGGGAAGTTTGCACGCTAACTGCGCAGTCTTAAAACTCGTTAATGTCTTGCCGGAGCCCGTGGTGTGCCAAATGTAGCCACCGGCTGAAGTGGTCCCCAGTGATCTTTGGTTTTCACTAATGACGATGCGCTGCAAGATTCGTTCGGTTGCCACAATCTGATACGGACGCATCACCAGCAGCATCCGGTCAGCGGTCAGCACGCAGTACTTGGTGAGCACATTGAGTAGCGAATGCTTCGCGAAGAACGTCTTGGTGAAACCAACAAGGTCCTCGATCGGCTTGTTCGTCGAATCAGCCCACCAACTCGTGAAATCGAACGAGTTCGATGTCTTACGCGACCGCTTCGCCCCGGCGTTCTCGCCGAGATGTTGGGAGCGAACCGAGTTGCTGTAGTACTTCGTCAACGTGCCGTTGCTGATGACGAACAGCTGCACGTACTCGAACAGCCCCGATCCGGCCCAGAAGCTGTCGCGCTGGTAGCGGTCGATCTGGTTGAAGGCCTCGCGGGACGCCGCGGTGGGGTTCCCGCCTCCGCCCCC
>JBAXRV010000035.1:0-17389 GCA_037131045.1 Actinomycetes bacterium | reverse complement strand
GTCATGACGTCTCGTTATATCGTTGCCTCCAGCGGTGGGTTTAATCAAACCGACCGCTGGGGAGTGATGAAACCAGGTGGCATTTTTCTACGAGCTTTAGAACTCACCGGTAAAACACAACCTCGTGTCTTGTTCATCATGACTGCAAGTGGCGACGACCTGGGTTACATCGCACGCAGTCACCAAGCGATGGCCGACCTAGGCGTAGTGTCTGATCACTTAGCGCTGTTCTCGCAACCGACGGCTCCTGTTGATGAGTCGATTGCACAAGCCGACTTGGTATGGGTCGGTGGCGGCTCAGTGGCTAACTTGCTTGCGTTATGGCAGCTTCATGGAGTTGACGACGCCTTACGTCATGCTTGGGAATCGGGCACGGTACTCGGCGGCGTGAGTGCAGGTTCATTGTGCTGGCATCTTGGTGGTCCGACAGATTCGTTTGGTCCGACGCTCCAAGTGATTACCAACGGAATGAACTTGCTGCCATACGGCAATGGGGTGCACTACGACGGTGAAGCGCAACGACGACCACTGCTTACTTCACTGGTTGATTCGGGCACGTTGCCATTGTCTTTTGCAACAGATGATCATTGCGCAATTGTGTATGAAGGTATCGAGCCAATGGAAGTAGTACTGGATACACCAGGAATTGCGGCTCGTGCTTACCGAGTTGAAAAAATCGCAGGAGAAGTTGTCGAAACCGTGTTACAACCCGGACGACTTTAAACGTTGTCCAGAAGCACTGCATTCGCAGCGCGTCGACCACTAATAAACGCACCGTTTATAGAAGACACTGCTCGGTAGTCACCGGCGATGTAAAGCCCAGTGTCAAGTCGTGCTGGAGTTGTCATGGCATGCGGGGCAGACATCGACGGAAGCGCGTCGGGTATCGGATAAGACGCTACATACGTCCAACCTGATGTGGGAACACCGTAAAGCGATTCAAGGTGCGATCGCACTAGCTTTTCGGAATACACAGAATCGTGCACTCCTACAGCAGAGGACGACACAAGCACCCGGCCATTCGATGCGTACTCTGGCGCAGCGTGGGTGAGTACAACACTGTTGGCAAGTGGGCGCGATGCATCAGGTATTACGGAAGCAAAGCGATCGCCATCAACAACAATCGTGCTTTTACCTTGTGTGAGCTCCTCTGCCGCACAGTCCGCCAGGTGGTACCAGGTTGTGACGGAATGGTTTGGCGTACTCGCGACCTGAGTTGTCAGTGACGCGGCCTGACGAGTGTCCGTGGCAATGACAATGGCACGACACGTCAGTGGACCTTCGGTGGTTGATACCTGGCCTGGTGAGATTGATGTGACTCGGGTATTGAGGTGAATTGATCCAGCAGGAAGTTGCGCCGCTAGTTGCCGAGGGATTTGTTGCATTCCGCCATAGGGCAAACCTGGTTGGCCGGAAACAAACGAACGCAAAACAAGGTCCAGAAACCGTTTTGATGTGTCTAATTGATCTTCAAGAAAGACACCTGACAAAAATGGGCGCAGTAGCTTTGTGGTGAATTCTTTTCCGAATGTGCGCTCCAAAAAAGCGCCCGAGCGTTGATCGACGGAGTCTGGTTCATGCGCGCCAAGTGCATTTTTAATAACGTACGTTGCAAACTTGATTTTGGAACGCAATGACCCAACAGGTGCCAACAGACTGTCGACTGCCCATGTGGGTTCGTGTCTGGGATCGGCTAAATGATATGTGCGTTCATTCGTTCGAACCTGCACGCCTGCTGTGAAACTTCGTACGTTGAGCGACTTCAGATCAAGAATTCGTGCACCTTCGTCATAACTTGGGTTGTATAACTGAAAACCACGGTCAAGCAGGAGGCCATCAACAGAATCAGTGCGCACTCTGCCGCCGATATCATCACTTGCTTCCAGCACATGTACATCGAGGCCAGCCACAGCTAGGTGCCGAGCCGTCGCAAGCCCAGCCAGACCAGCGCCGATGACAACTACATCACACGAATGTGGAAGGCTGCGCGCCGCAAGATGCTGCTGTGTCATTTTGCAATGAGAGTCTGCATCGCACTGGTGATATCTGGATCTTGAAAAAGAAAGCCGTGTCTATCGAGTACCTCAGGTACCACACGGCAACTTCCTAATACTTCTTGGGCAAATCCGCCTAGGACCACTCGCAGCGCGATTGCTGGCACATTAAAGATCGCAGGCCTACGAAGGACTGTGCTCATCGTTGCTGTCACTTCAGCATTGGTAGCAGGATATGGCGCGGTTAAGTTGACTGGTCCGGATAGTTGTGAGTTCGTGAGCAGGAACTTGAGCGCAGAAATTTCATCTCGCATTGAGATAAAGGACCAATACTGTTTGCCATCTCCTAAGCGTCCACCGAGACCGAGTTTGAACAGTGGGGTAATGCGAGCCCAAGCGCCACCATGTTTACTGACGACCAACCCCGTGCGAGCATGCACAACTCGGATTCCAGCTAATCGAGCTACTTCGGCAGCATGTTCCCACGCCACGACAACGTCACAAAGAAATCCAGTTCCAGCAGGTGAGGTTTCATCAACGGTTCTTGTGCCAGTCTCGCCGTACCAACCAATTGCAGATGCATTGATCAGTGTCTTGGCGCCGACCGTGCTTGCGGCTTGCGCAATGGTACGTGTGGCATTGACTCGGGAATTGAAGATCTGCTTCTTGTAGCGCTTGGTCCAACGATGATCACCGACACCAGCGCCCGCAAGATTGATAAACGCATCTACACCTGCCAAGTGGATCACGTCAATCTCACCAGTGTTGGGATTCCACATCACTTCCGACGCGGCTTTAGGGGTCCTACGAACAAGTCGAATCACTTCGTGTCCGTCAGAGCGTAGAGATGTGACCAGTTCAGTTCCAATGAGGCCGGACGAACCAGCTATTGCTATGCGCATATCTCTACCTTGTACCTGTTCGAACCTTAGTGCGACTTTTACACAAAATTAGAGGCCCAAGTCGGCTTCGAAGCTGCCTTCTTCAAGGCGGGCTTTGATAGCAGACAGGAAGCGGGCTGCGTCAGCACCGTCAACGATTCGGTGATCGTAGGTCAACGCTAGGTAGACCATTTGTCGGATTGCAATGACGTCTTGCCCAGAATCATCCTTGGTCACAACTGGGCGCTTGACCACTGCGCCAGTGCCCAAAATGGCTACTTGAGGCTGGTTAATGATCGGAGTGTCAAACAATGCTCCACGTGATCCAGTGTTGGTCAGAGTGAATGTGCCACCACTGAGTTCATCTGGTGACAATTTGTTGGTGCGTGTGCGTTCAGCAAGATCAGCAATCTTTCGAGCCAGCCCGCCGATGTTCAAATCACCAGCATCGCGAATAACTGGAACGAGCAAGCCGCGCTCGGTATCAACTGCGATACCCAGGTGTTCTACATCAAAGTAGGTAACGGTTCCGGCTTCTTGATTGATTTGGGAATTCACAGTGGGGAATTGCTTAAGCGCTTCGCATGCTGCTTTAGCAAAGAATGGAAGGAAGGAAAGCTTCACACCTTCACGGGTCTCGAAGGCTACCTTGGAACGATTGCGCAGTGCTGAAATTCGTGTGACATCAACTTCGACCACTGTGGTGAGTTGTGCTGACACTTGAAGTGACTCGACCATGCGCTCAGCAATAACTTTGCGTAACCGTGTCATTGGTTCGGTGCGACCGCGTAGGGCTTGGGCAGCTTCAGAAATCTGTGGCGTCTGTGAAGTCGATGCAGCAGGTGGGACAAATGGCGTAGAAGCAACAGGATGCTGTGAAGCAACTTTCACGGGTTGTTGTGTTGGTGTCGTAGCAAGAATGTCTTCCTTGCGAATTCGACCGCCTACACCGGTGCCCACGACAGCTGCAAGGCTCACTCCGCGTTCTGATGCAAGTTTGCGTACCAACGGAGTTGCATAAGCGTCGGCATTGTCGACACTAGGTGATCCTGATGTGCCGGAAGAAACTGTTGGCGTCTGGTTAGCGGCGATGACCTGAGCGGGTGCGGGGGCTGCCGGTGCACTTGGAGCCACAGGTGCAGCAGATACCGGTGCACCATCGGAGGCACCGATGACACCGAGTTGGCCGCCGACTTGCACAACGCCATCTTCGGCGACTGAAATTTCTAGCAGTACTCCAGCAACAGGTGATGGAATTTCGGTATCAACTTTGTCCGTTGATACTTCAAGGAGCGCTTCATCGGCAGCTACTGATTCACCGACAGCTTTCAGCCAACGAGTAACGGTGCCTTCTGTGACACTTTCGCCCAATTGCGGCAGCACAACTGAAGTTGTTGATCCGTGCGAAGAGGCGGTCGTAACTACGGGCGCAGCTGCCTGTGTTACCGCAGCTGTTTCCTGGACAGGAGTTGCAACGACTACAGCAGCAGGTGCTTGTTCAGCAGCAGCAGGTGCGCTCGCGGCGCTGCCTGAATCGCCGATTACGCCAAGCGCACCACCGACAAGAACAACAGCATCTTCGCCAGCAACAATCTCGAGCAGCACGCCAGACACAGGTGAGGGGATTTCAGTATCTACTTTGTCAGTTGATACCTCGAGTAACGCTTCGTCGGCGTTCACGAAATCGCCAACTGACTTGAGCCAACGGGTAACCGTGCCTTCGGTAACGCTTTCTCCGAGTTGAGGCATCGATACGGTAGTCGCCACTGCTTCTCCTATGTTGTTTTCAGTTCTAGGTTAGTGCGTTACGCATGCGCGTGAAGAGGCTTGCCCGCTAGAGCAAGAAATGCTTCGCCTAAGGCTTCATTTTGCGTGGGATGCGCATGAACAAGAGGTGCCACATCATCCGCTGACGCTTCCCAGTTGTAAATCAATTGAGCTTCACCGATGAGTTCCCCTACTCGAGCGCCAATCATGTGAACACCTACAACCGGCCCATCTTTTTGCTGCACCAATTTGATGAAGCCGGTAGTTCCAAGAATTTGACTCTTTCCGTTTCCGCCCAAGTTGTATTCGTACGACACAATCTCGCCGAATTTTTCCTTAGCAGCGGCTTCGGTATATCCGATGCTTGCAATCTCGGGTTCGCTGTAGGTCACTCGTGGGATACCAGTTTCGTCAATTGTCCTTGGGTTCAAGCCAGCGATTTCCTCGGCCACAAAAATACCCTGTTGGAATCCTCGATGAGCCAATTGCAGACCAGGAACAATGTCACCCACAGCAAAAACTCCTGGGACATTTGTCGCAAGACGATCGTTAGTTAAGACAAATCCACGATCCATAGTGACGCCAGCTTCTTCGTAACCCAGGTTCGCAGTGCGCGGACCGCGCCCAATTGCTACAAGCAGAACATCAGCACGAAATTCCTTACCATCTTCCAATGTCACGTTGACGCCAGCGGCATCCTGTGTGGCACTTTGGAATTTGATTCCAGTCGAGAAATTGATACCACGCTTACGGTAGGCACGTTCCATTGCTTTAGACACAGTTTCATCCTCAGCAGGAACCAACCGCGGGAGTCCTTCAATGACTGTGACGTCAACACCGAACGAGCGCCACACGGATGCAAATTCGACGCCAATGACTCCGCCACCCAAAATGATGGCCGAGGTCGGCACATAGTCCATTACGAGTGCTTCATCGCTGGTCATAATGCGACCTGCAATATCTAGGCCGGGAAGTGACCGAGCAAACGAACCAGTAGCCAGCACAACATTCTTGCCTTCGTAGCGCTGACCATTGACTTCAACAGTATTCGCGGCCACCAAGCGTCCAGTTCCTTCGACATAGGTGATGTCGCGACTCTTCACAAGCCCTTGTAAACCTTTATACAGCCGACCAATGACGCCATCTTTGTAAGAATTCACCTTGGTCATGTCGATGCCATTGAAAGTGCTGTGAACGCCAACAGATTCACCTTCGCGGGCAACGTCAGCAACTTCGGCTGCATGCAACAGTGCTTTGGTAGGAATACAGCCGCGATGTAAGCACGTACCACCAAGTTTGTCTTGCTCAATGAGAACAACAGACAGACCGAGTTGGGATGCCCGCAATGCGCATGCGTAGCCACCGCTACCGCCACCAAGAATCACGATGTCATGCATGGTTCCTCCGAAATAAGGATAAGAATGTGAGGCGCACCATTGCGCCTCTCTATTCTTTCACCTTATTTGGACTGTAACGACACCGAGCCTGCTAGGACGTCCTCCACAAAAGTCAGCAATGTGCGCACCCCGAACCCAACTCCGCCTTTATGGGTGTACCCGTAAGCAGCGTGCTCATGAAAAGCAGGACCGGCAATGTCTAGGTGTGCCCAAGGCAGACCTTCGGGGACAAATTCCTTGAGGAACCAGGCGGCGCTGAGCATGCCACCTTCACGTTGACCAACTCCACCGCGTTGGCTGATGTTCGCGATATCGGCAACGTTGGACTCCAAGAGCGGGCGTAATTCTTCGGGCATCGGCATTGGCCAAAATTCTTCACCAGCGCGATCGGCCGCTGCATGTACCGCGTCTCGAATGTGGGCATCGCCCATCACACCAGCTGTGCGGTGGCCAAGTGCGACAACTGCAGCTCCTGTCAACGTAGAGATGTCGAGTACGACGTCTGCATTATCTTGCGCGACTCGAACAAGCACGTCAGCCATCACAAGACGACCTTCTGCGTCGGTATTCAGAACTTCAACAGTTTTGCCACCGTAAATGGTGATGACATCTCCAGGACGTTGTGCTGCGCCACCTGGCATGTTTTCGGCGCACGCTGCGTACGCTGTCACTGCGATAGGAAGTTTGAGATCAGCAATAGCGCGCATCGTTGCGATGACTGCTGCTGCACCTGACATGTCACCCTTCATGGCGTGCATACCTGCAGGTGGCTTGAGTGAAATGCCACCCGTGTCGAATGTGATGCCTTTGCCGATGAGTGCCACGTGATGTTGTGCGCCGCGCGGTTTGTATTCCATGCGAATTAATCGTGGACCGCGCGATGATCCTTGGCCAACTCCCATGATGCCGCCATAGCCCTGCGATGTGAGCGCCCGCTCGTCGAGCACTGTGACTTTGACCGAAGTTTCTGCAAGGTGTGACTTGGCACGTGCCGCTAACTCTGCGGGTGGTAGATGCAAGGGTGAGGTGTTAATTGCATCTCTGGCAAAGTGCACGTTAGATACAACATGGCGGGCGCGCGTTAATTGTTTCTTTGATTCGGAGTCAAGGGCCAGCACAGTGAAAAGCGTGATACTTCGCACAGGCACCTTACTGTTCGGCTTCTTGCTAAACAGGTGATCGGTAAAGGTATAGGCACCGAGTCCTGCACCTTCCAAAATGGCTCCGACCTGGGAAGCGTTGCTTGCCGGTATAGCAATCGACACTTTCTTAAATCCTGCCAAGCTGCGAATGGCACTTCCTGCTGCACGGCGAAGTCGCTCGTTCTTTATTGCGCCTTTGTTGTTGCCGAGTCCAACGGCGACGATCACTGGTGCATCACACAATCCCGCGCCTGGGATGCGAACCAATTCATCGGCGTTTCCCGTTGCCCCAACGCTCAGTAAGGCAGCTTGGATTTTGCTGACGGTAGCCTTGGTCATGGCACCTGGAACCACAGAAAAGGAACCAACATGTGTTGTGGCAACCACCAGAGCATCGGCTGGGGTAGTTGCTGGGTCTCCTGAAGTCAGGTTCAAAGTGGCAGGTGTGGACACGGCGGGCGAACTCCTATCTGGTGTGCTCAGACAAATGTAGTCGTACTACCGTTACCCATATGCCTGAAGTACCGTTGCACGCAGAACACATTTCCCTTGGCGCCAAGATGGGTCCGTTCGGTGGCTGGGATATGCCCATCGAATACACCGCCGGCACTGTTGCCGAGCACACCGCAGTGCGCACAGCTGTTGGAATCTTCGACGTGTCCCACATGGGCAAGTTGAGAATTACTGGCTCTGGCGCCCGTGACTTTGTTAATTCAATTGTCACCAATGATCTTGCTCGCATCAGCGAAGGGCAAGCTCAATATTCAATGTTGTGCAACGAGTCTGGTGGAATCGTTGATGACTTGATTGTTTATTTGGTCAATGACGATGAAGTACGAATCATTCCTAATGCAGGAAATGCCACCACAATCTTTGAGGCACTTCGCGATGCTGCGCCTACCAACATCACGGTAACCAACAATCATTTAACTCAAGGCATCATTGCCGTTCAAGGACCACGTTCAGCGGATGTATTAGACGCTTTAGGGCTTCCCACTGATCACGAATACATGGCATTTGTTGATGCAACGTGGAATGGTCACCCGCTTACCGTGTGCCGCACTGGTTATACCGGTGAGCACGGTTACGAAATTGTTGTGGGCAATGAAGCACTCGTGTCGCTGTGGAATGAACTTCTCACTCGCGGTGAACAGTTCGCAATTTTGCCTTGCGGATTAGGTGCCCGTGATACCTTGCGCACTGAAATGGGCTACCCATTACATGGGCAAGATATTTCTCCCAGCATTTCACCGGTTGAAGCCCGCACTGGTTGGGCTGTGGGCTGGAACAAGGAAACGTTTGCAGGCAAGGATGCCTTGGTTACACAAAAGCAAGTTGGTGCCACCAGAAGCGCATGGGGTCTGTTAGCTGTAGGTCGAGGAATTCCACGTTCGCACATGCAGGTGCGCACTTCGGATGGCGATGTCGTGGGCGAAACCACATCGGGAACATTCAGTCCGACATTGCAAGTGGGCATTGCTTTGGCGTTGCTCTCGCCCAGTGTGGCTGAAGGTGACGAGCTCATCGTTGATGTGCGTGGCCGTGATCTCGCGGTGCGCGTAACTAAGCCACCATTTGTTCCGGCTCACACAAAATAACCTGAGCAGCGTAATCACTATCAATTAATCAACATCAAAAAAATAGCCCCCGTCGTAGTGACGGAGGCTATTTTTTTGATGTAGTTAGGCGCGTGCAGGCTTAATCACGCTGTCGTATAGGAATGCAGCAAGCAGAGCGCCGAGAATTGGTCCAACGATCCAGACCAGAGCGTTACTCATGTCACCTGCGACTAGTGCAGGACCAAACCAACGAGCGGGATTAAGCGCAGCGCCAGTTGCGGGGCCGATAGTCATGATGCCGCCAGTAATGGATAAACCAATGGGAAGTCCACCAACAACACCAAAGCCACCGTTCTTGTCGACTGCAACACCCATGATGGTGATCATCAAAATGAACGTTGCAAGAGCTTCCATGAGAATTCCAGTTGACACCGTGGTATTCCCACCAAGAGCAGGAACGCCCTTGAAGCTACCGTAGGCAAGCTGTGGAATAAGAGCAGCAAGTGCGCCACCCAGAAGTTGAGCAACGATGTAGGCACCCGCATCTTTAGGTGAGATGCGCTTAGTTGCAGCAAGCGCGATGGTCACGGCTGGATTGAAGTGTCCACCTGAGATATGGCCAAAGGCACTGATTGCGATAAAGATGGCAATACCGTGTGCCAGGGCTACACCTAAGAGACCTGCATCATTGGTAATTGCGCCAATGCCAAAGCCACAGAGGAAAAATACGCCGATAAATTCGGACAGTAGACGAGCTGGTCCATTCTTCATAAATTGTTCTCCTTGATCAGGAAGGTTCGCTGGGCGCAAACCCTTTGTTTTAGGCTACCGATGACGCAATTAGCGTCGCAGTATTACCTCGGCGAGTCTCGGGATTTCTTCAAGACATTAAAGGGTTTTGCGCTCAGGCACCACGATTGGACCGCGTGGATCGTCCAGGATGCGCACCGCAGCCCCGTAGGTCTGCGCGATGCGCTCAACGGTCAGTACGGTTTTCGCGTTTCCGTGCACAGCCATCTCACCGTGATTCAACAACATCAACGTATCGGGATAAAGTCCTGAGACCGTCAAGTCATGCATTGTGGATATGACAGCAATTTTCTTTTCGTGACGTAGCCGATCAATGAGTTCAAGAACATCTTGCTGATACCCGATATCCAAGGCCGTTGTTGGTTCATCAAGCAACACGATTGGACTTGCCTGTGCAAGTGCTCGAGCTATGGCTACACGTTGGCGTTCGCCACCGGACAATGTGGCCACATCACGATTGATAAATTCGCTCAGCCCCAATTCAGCAATGACGAAATGAGTTATCTCGAAATCTTGTGGTGACTCACTTGCAAGTAGCCTCAGGTGCGCGGTACGCCCCAACATCACGTAGTCAAATACTGTCATGCCGCGTGGCATGACAGGTTCTTGAGCAACGTATGCAATCCAGCAGGCGCGATCACGATGAGACATGTTGCGCAAATCTGCCTGATCGATAAGTAGGTCCCCGCTCGAGGGAATGATGCCTGCAATTGCGCGTAAGAGAGTTGATTTACCTGCGCCATTCGGACCGATGACACATAACCAGTCACCTGTGCTGACAGTGAATGAAACGTTGTTCACAATCTTCTTGGCGCTGATGTCCACTGAAATGTGATTCACAGTCAACGTTGTCATGTCAGATCACCATGCCGACTTGAACCAAGTACTAGGAGAAAGAATGGCGCACCAATGAGTGCGGTGACAACACCGATAGGTATTTCTTGTGGAGCCAATGCAGTGCGCGCAACGATGTCTGCACATACAAGAAACACACCACCGAAAATTGCAGTCTGTGGCAGCAAACGTCGGTAACTGTTTCCCATGAGCAGCCGGAGTGAATGCGGCACGATAATTCCGACAAACCCAATCAGCCCGGTGACCGAAACTGCGGCTGCTGTGCCAAGAGATGCCGCAATGATTATGGCGGCGCGCGCGCGAGCAACGGGCAATCCCATGGTGAGGGCTTCTTCGTCACCAACTGCAAAGACATCAAGCACTCGACGATATTGAAACAGTACCGCAATGCAAATCACGATATACGGTGCGACAAGTTCGACATCAGTCCAGCCTGATGTCGACAGTCGACCAAGGATCCAGCCGTAGACCTCGCGGATTTTGTCGGAGTTGCGTTGTTGAATCAATGTCTGAATTGCCGTCAACATGCTCGCTACCGCAACACCTGCGAGCACTAACGATGTGGCTGATCGACCTACAAGCGCAGAACGTCCAAGCGAATAGGTCAGTGCAACCGCGATCATTGCGCCGATAAACGCCGCCAATGGTAGTAACCAATGCACATTGTGATTACTTGTTAGGACAATGCACGTTGTTGCGCCCAGACCAGCACCTGCAGAAACTCCGAGCAGATACGGATCAGCAAGTGGATTGCGAAACGTTCCTTGATATGAACAGCCACTTGCGGCAAGCATCGCACCCACGAGCAGGGCAAGCACGATGCGTGGAAAGCGAAGGTCCCAAATAATGGCAGAGTCACTTGCTGACGCTGACGTTGCACAGTGAACTCCCGGGATGTGGTTAGCAATGACAGCTAAAGCATCAATCGGTGCAATGTGAACGGCACCAATGCAGACTCCTGCAATGACCGTGCCCAGCACAGTGAGCGCACCAACAAGCCACATTCCTGGTGTGGTGTGTCGCGCGCTCACAGTCTGTGACATGTTTACTTCCCAGCAGCCTTATTTACAGCTGCGACAATTGCGGTGACTAGGTCGACAGTGCGTGGTCCCCATCGACTTGAGATGTCGTCGTCAATCATGTTCACGTTGTCGTTCGTCAATGCCTTCAGTGCACTCATACCTGGCCGTTTGGCTAACTCGGCTGCAGTAACAGAACAGCACTTGTTGTCAGCCAAAAAAATCAGGTCGGGACTTGATTTAACGATGAACTCTGCAGATAACTGCGGATATCCCGAACTTGCATCAGGTGACTTGTCTGCGATGTTGACCAAACCCGCGAGTGCATAAATTGAACCGATGAATGTTGTTGAAGTGACTGTGTACATCGTGTTATCGAGTTCATGGTAGAAAGTCAGGCCCTTAGCAGCTGGCGATATCGATGCAATTTGAGCGTCAATTTTTGACTTCATTTCTGTTGCTAGCGAATCGGCTTCTGCAGCATGATCAGTGACCAGACCGAGCTCTCTGATTTGGGCATACGCATCAGCAAGCGTTGTTGCTGCCGGCTCGACTAACACTGGAATCTTTGCGGTGCGAAGCGACGACACAATGTTGTCGATGTCGTTGCTCACGACTACAAGATCTGGTCGCATCGAAACAATGGCTTCTAGGTTTGGTGTGAAACCTGAAAGACTCGAAATTGGTGCGCTGGCAGGGTAAGTGGATTGGTCGTCGACTGCAATTACTTGATGACCTGCGCCAATGGCGAAAAGCATCTCGGTTGCCGTAGGCGATAGCGAAATGATTGACACCGGCGCGCTATTAAATGTGACGTCGGCACTGTTGTTGGACACAGTTATTGGGTAGGACGCTGCCGCTGCACTGGTGGCAGGGGTGACGGGTATGTTGTTGGAACCGCATGCTGTCAGCGCAAGTGCGCATATAGTTGCTACGGCCACAAGGGATTTTTTCATCGTGATTCTCCTTTGTTGGCCGAGAAATATTCCGGCGACCACGAGGAGACTCGAGGACCGACGAACTCTTCCTCGAGAGTTGTAATGGCAACCGCACCGATAGGCGACCTGACTAGTGGTAAACCACATCACAGTTGCGGGACAGCGTCGGATTCTCACCGACTTCGCTATCAGCGCGGGTAGTGCGACAGTAGCACAGGTGCTGAGGGCCGTTCTTGCTACTGGGTAAGACTCGCTACTGACACTTAGTCAGTAGCTGGATGCAGTGACATTGGTCCATAAATTAGTCGATCGTCTTCGTAAAGACTGACTGCATCAACACCGCCATCGAGCAACTCGCTCCACGATTCACCAATGTAATTTTCGGCATCACTTTGAGTCAGAAACTCTGTGGTAGCAGCAGACTCTGGAATGCTTTGTGCGGGGTTTCCCTGCGCATCCTGATATACCCACATCCAACCCATAGTTATGGCCGTCCTTCTGGTGATTTTGTTTGTGCTGGGTCGCGTTCAATCAGACCATCAAGGGCACGATCAATCGCGTCGAGTGTTTCCTTTGCAAGGACTACGCCAGCTGCACCCACTGCTTCGGTGACTTGTTCCGGACGAGACGCACCAACAATTGCCGAAGCAACGTTCTTATTCTGCAAGACCCAAGCAACAGAGAGTTGCGCCATTGTGAGACCAGCTTCGGCTGCGATCGGCTTGATTGTTTGGACTGCAGTGAGGACATCGTCTTGGAGCCAGCGCTTGATGAAGCCAGCACCTTCCTCGTTCGCCGCACGTGAACCAGCGGGCACTTGTTGTCCAGGAAGATATTTTCCGGTGAGAACACCTTGGGCGATTGGCGACCACACAATGTGACTAATTCCGTAGTCCACACACTGCGGATCCACTTCTTCTTCAATTACTCGCCACAGCATGGAGTACTGCGGTTGGCTCGAAATGAAATGATCAAAGCCCATTTGTTCAGCAATGTCATGAGCCGCACGAATTTCTTCAGCACGCCACTCGGAAAAACCGATGTAAAGAACTTTGCCCTGACGGATCAGGTCGTCGAATGCGCGCAGTGTCTCGTCCAGTGGAGTGTTGTAATCAAAACGGTGAGCTTGGTACAAGTCGATGTAATCCGTTTGTAGTCGCTTTAACGAAGCGTTACACGATTCCATGATGTGCTTACGAGACAGGCCGCTGTCGTTGCGTTCCCGCGGGCCCGTTGGAAAGTAAACCTTGGTGAAAATTTCAAGTGACTCGCGACGCAATCCGGTTAATGCGCGCCCCAAGACTGATTCTGCAGCGGTGTTCGCATAGACATCAGCGGTATCAAAAGTTGTAATGCCAGCATCAAGCGCAGCTAAAACACATGCTTTGGCGGTGTCTTCTTCAATTTGTGAGCCATGAGTGAGCCAGTTCCCGTAAGAAATCTCCGAGATTTGCAGGCCACTATTACCGAGGTATCTGAATTCCATAACTCGAGACTACTGCGCAGTTGCGAGCAGCGTTAGGTCAGGTATTTAGCCTCGTGGCTTGCGCGTCACTGGCTTTCCGCCTGGACCCACACGTGCTGGCGGGATGCGGAATCTACGCATTTGCATGGCGCGCAGCACGCCATACGAAACTGCACCACGACGTTCAGATTTCTCAGGAAATGTTTTTTTCAATGACGAGTTCAGCATGATACCCACGATGAATGTATCCAAGATGACGAATAACAACATGGCAGACCATCCGTACAAAACAATCCGCTGAATGGTTTTGCCAGGTATCAGACCACCGATGAGAACGAGAAACGCTGCTGGCACAAACACTTCGCCAACTGTTCGACGCGAGTCAATCGTGTCACGAACATATTCCTTCACTGGGCCACGATCGCGCACAGGAAAGAACCGCACGTCTCCAGCCATAAGTCCAGCACGGGCCTCAGTGCGCGCCACACGATCTCGACTACGTGCTGCTTTACGTGCTGCTTTGGGATCTTTAGGAACACTCAATCCCTGTTTACGCTGCGATTCTGCATCTTTACGCTTTGGGGTAGGACGACCTTTGCCATCGTCACCTGTCACGTCTTTTCCTGCTGCCATAGTGCTCAATGCTAGTCTGCCCACGTGCGAGTCATGATGTGCCCAGACGGTTTCACTGGCACGATGTCCGCCAACGAAGCAGCCGAGGCGATGAAAGCGGGTTGGCTCGAAACCTGTCCCACGGACGAGGTTGTCGTCATGCCTCTGTCAGATGGTGGTCCTGGGTTTATTGATTCTGTGGTGCAAGCACTCGGTGCGACCCGTCATGTTGTTATGGTTCGAGGCCCGAACGCAGACACTGTGCCGGCGCAATTTGCCAGCCTTGGCGAACACGCGTGGATTGAGTCAGCGCAAGCTTGTGGCCTGCATCTCGTTGCGCAATCGGATCGAGATCCAAAACATTTATCGACGTACGGCGTTGGTCAGCTCATTGAGGCAGCGATTGAATTAGGTTGCAGCACGATCACGGTAGGTCTGGGTGGCAGTGCAACGAACGATGGCGGTGCAGGAGCACTCGCTGCGTTGGGTGCAACCTGTGTTGGAGGATCACTCGATCAAGGTGGATCGGCACTGCTTGCTATTACCTCAGTAGATCTGCGCATTGCCCGTGCCAGAGTTTCTCAAGTACAGATTGTCGCTGCAACAGATGTTGATAATCCGCTGCTCGGTCTGCGCGGTGCGACAAATGTATTTTCTCGACAAAAAGGCGCGGACGATTCAGATGTGATGCATTTGGAAGGAGCACTTGAACACTTTGCGCAATTGTGTGCCAAGCGTCCTGATGGCAAAGACCCCGCGGTCGCGCTAGGCGCAGGCGCGGCCGGCGGACTTGGCTATGGCTTGATGTTGCTTGGCGCGCACCGGGTTGCTGGAATCGACACTGTGATGCAGATTGTGAATATTGCGAACGAAATGTCGCGCTGTGATGTGATCATCACCGGTGAAGGCTGCTTGGATGATCAGAGCCTTTCTGGAAAAGTGGTCGCTGGGGTCGCTCGGCAGGCCCGCGATGTGGGCAAGCCGTGTATTGCGATAGCTGGCATTGTGCGGTTGGGCAAGCGAGAAGCCTCTGCCGCAGGGCTAGATTCCACCTATTCAATGAGTGAGCTTGTGGGGTCACAACTGTCAGTTTCCTCGCCAATTGAGGCAATTCGCACCGTGAGCGCCCGAGTTGCCAAGACCTGGGGGCGGCTATGAGTCGCAGGAATAATTCATCTGGCACTATGGTTGAAACGAACATGAAAGTGCCCGCGTCTGGCGGGTTAAACGCCTAGGAGTGTCATGAGTCAAGAAACCACCACCAGTACGGTCGTACTGACGCCAGTTGCTGCAGGAAAAGTTAAGACTCTGCTTGCTCAAGAAGGTCGCGACGATTTAAATCTTCGTATTGCAGTGCAACCAGGTGGCTGTTCGGGTCTGCGCTACCAACTTTTCTTTGATGACCGCAACCTTGAAGGCGACACCCGCCTTGATATTGATGGTGTGGGAGTCGTCGTGGATCGCATGAGCGTTCCTTACCTTGGTGGAGCTGTTATCGATTTCGTTGACACGATTGAGAAGCAAGGTTTCACAATTGAAAACCCAAATGCAACAGGGTCGTGCGCATGTGGAGATTCTTTCCACTAAAACTGATTTCATCAAAGGGTCTGCAACCTCACGGTTGTGGGCCCTTTGAGCGTTAGGCTCTTGTGTCGTGCGCATAGCAATCACTGGTTCAGTTGCCACTGACCATCTCATGACCTTTCCTGGCAAGTTCAATGATTCACTGATGGCAGATCAACTCCACAATGTGTCGCTGTCGTTTCTTGTCGATGACTTGCAAATCAGACGCGGTGGGGTAGCGGCAAACATCTGTTTTGGGATGGGTGTACTGGGTGGCGATCCAATTCTGATTGCAGCAGTTGGACACGACTTCGATGACTATCGCTTATGGCTTGAAGATCACGGAGTGAACTGCACCCAAGTGCACACTTCTACAACGGCGCACACGGCACGCTTTATGTGTACGACTGACCAAGAGCAAAATCAGATCGCCTCTTTTTATCCTGGCGCAATGTCAGAATCTGGCGAACTCGACATCGCTGTTGTACAAAAACGACTTGGCGGACTTGACCTTGTTTTAATCGGTGCTGATGATCCTGATGCAATGATCAAGCACACAAATGCCTGCAAAGCTCTTGGTATTGCATTTGTCGCTGATCCTTCACAACAGTTGCCACGACTAAATAGTGAACAAACGCGCGCGGTAGTCGACGGCGCAGCATATCTTTTTAACAATGAATACGAAGCGCAACTTATTGAGCAACGCACAGGTTGGACGCACGATCAGATTTTGCAACGCGTCGGTATTCGAATTACCACTCTCGGCAAGGATGGTGCGCGGATCGCATCACGAGATGGACTAGACATCCTTGTTCCTGTTGCACAAGAAAAATCAATCAAAGATCCAACTGGCGTTGGCGACGCCTTCCGCGCTGGCTTTCTCATGGGGCTCGATTGGAATCAATCCGTCGTGCGGTGTGCACAGGTGGGCGCGTTGCTTGCGACGTACGTCATTGAAACCGTGGGAACCCAGGAGTTTGAGTTGTCACGAACTGGATTCCTAGATCGACTTTCGCGTGCCTACGGAGCTGAATCAGCCGATGACATCCGAGATTTCCTCATCTGTCATCAGCCGTGATTGATTTTCCAGACCCCCGAAAAGCGCCGCAGGATGAAGACCTGATTGCGATCAGCAAATTCACGTTGGACGGGCAATTACTCACAATGAATCCTGATATTGAGTGGCCAAAACAAACCAGGTTCGGAAGTACGTGGGACAGCGAAGTGTTGCTCGAGGCATATCGGCGAGGACTATTTCCGATGCCATGGGAAATAGAAGGAATCAACAGCGCAATTGGGTGGTGGTCGCCTAGTGAACGCGCCGTTTTTGTTCCAGCTAAAACCCAGGCATCTGCCTCAACAGTGCGAGCCGCTAAAGCATTCAGGG
>JBAXRV010000034.1:0-17658 GCA_037131045.1 Actinomycetes bacterium | reverse complement strand
AAGGAGTACAAATTATGGCTCACGTCGAATTGTTGGGCGACACAGCTACTTTAAAGCTCTCTTCACGGGAAGTCTTTTTTGGTTTTCACCGCTCGCCGGTGGCGCAACTTAGTCAAGTTGCCTCGGTTGAGGCGTTTCCAAATCTGTGGAAATTTTCTCATCTACGTGGTCTGCGCGCACCAGGTGTAGGAATCCCGTGGTTTATTGCGTTAGGCACATGGCGCCGCATTAAATCTAAAGATTTTTGTGCTGTCTACAAACGCACGCCCGGATACGTAATTCGCTTTAATTCTGGAGAATTCGCGGCTTGGGTTTTTACAGCGCCCAACATCCCAGCTGGATTACAGAAATTTCTAAAGTGACTTGTCGTTAGTAATGTTCCGTAGCAATATGCGTGGGACTAACTCTGTAGTGAACCACCGGCATCAATGACTCCGAGTTGCTCAACTCTAGTTTCATGACGGCCGCCTTCAAACTCGGTTCTTAGAAACGTTGCAAGTGAATCAATTGCAACACTTGGTGTAGTGATGCGTTCCCCGAAACATGCGACGTTTGCGTCGTTGTGCGCACGAGTCATCACGGCATCTTGTTCATCACGAATCACACCGCCACGGACACCTGCCACTTTGTTTGCTGCCATGCAGATGCCTTGTCCTGAGCCGCATACAAGCACTCCAAAATCTGATGTACCCACTGCGACGTCCTGCCCGACTGCTTGTCCGTACCTTGGGTAGTCAGTGCGCTCATCGGAGTAGGCGCCATAATCATGAACCTCGTGCCCTTGCTCGATGAGCCAAGAGCGGAGTATTTCTTTCAGGTTGAAGCCTGCATGATCGCTTCCGATAGCTATCTTCATTGCCGTCCCATCAAAGCGTGGTGTTGCTCAATTATCGCCTAACAGTGGGCGGGATTGCCGAACTGTGTCATTTCGTAGGTGCCTGTTTCTTAAGTAGTCTTGACTTGTGCGCCTCTATGACACTGCTACCAGAGCAGTACGCGAATTCACACCATTGATACCGGGCAATGTATCGATGTACGTGTGTGGCGCCACTGTGCAATCTTCACCCCATGTCGGGCACATTCGCTCCGGTGTGGCTTTTGATGTGTTAGCGCGCTGGCTGCGTGTGGCTGGTTTTGACGTGACGCTGGTGCGCAATGTGACTGACATCGACGACAAGATTCTGGCCAAGGAAAAATCTGAAAATCGCCCGTGGTGGGCCGTAGCAGCTCACTATGAGCGCGAGTTCCAAGAGGCCTACCGAATTCTGGGCTGTACTCCACCCACGGTTGAACCGCGGGCTACTGGTCACATCACGCAAATGGTGGCATTGATGCAGCGCCTCATCGAACGCGGTCACGCTTATGCCGTGAATGCCGATGTGTATTTTGACGTGCGCTCATTTGCGGACTACGGAAAATTGTCGGGACAAAAGATTGATGACTTGTTACCGGCCGCGGATTCGGCGCAAGAATCGGGCAAGAAAGATCCGCGCGATTTTGCATTGTGGAAGTCGTCCAAGCCTGGCGAGCCATCGTGGCCAACGCCGTGGGGCAATGGTCGTCCTGGCTGGCATTTGGAATGTTCTGCGATGGCCGAGGCTTATTTGGGAACAGCTTTTGATATTCACGGCGGCGGACTCGATTTAGTTTTCCCCCATCACGAGAATGAAGTTGCCCAATCGAAAGCATCCGGTGCCGACTTCGCAAACTTCTGGCTGCATAATGCTTGGGTCACGACCGCTGGTGAAAAAATGAGCAAATCATTGGGTAACTCTTTATTGGTGACAGAAGTTGTCAAGCGAGTGCGTCCCATTGAGTTGCGATGGTATTTAGCAAGCGCTCATTACCGCAGCAATCTTGAGTTCGGGGATGCAGCACTTCAGGAATCTGCGGTTGCGTTTCAGCGGATAGAAAACTTTGTGCGTCGAGCACATGACATCGCACCAAGTGCACGTGGTGGAAATATTCCTGCAGCGTTTGCTGATGCCCTCAACGAAGACCTCAATGTGCCTGCAGCACTCGCGGTGCTTCATGAATCGGTGACGGCTGGAAACACATTACTTGCCAACAATGCACCGGCTGCAGAAGTCGGTAAGCACGTGGCTGACGTACGAGCCATGCTTGATGTAATCGGAGTTGATCCGCTTGCAGATATGTGGGCGGGCTCCAATTCTGGTGCAAACGAAAAACTTGAAAGAGTTCTAGAACATTTTGTGGAACGCCAAATTGCTGCTCGGACCGCGGCAAAGCAAGCAAAAGATTTTCAACAAGCAGATGCTATTCGTGATGAACTTCGGTCACTGGGCATTGCCTTAGAAGACGGCGCTGATGGCGTGCGTTGGACTGTGGAGTAGTAATGGCCGGAAATTCACAACGCAAAGGTGCGATTCGTAAAGGTGGGAAAGCGCCGCTGGTTGGCTCTGGTGGCCGCGGTAAGCAAAAGCTCGAGGGACGCGGCCCTACGCCCAAAGCAGTCGAGCGCGATTACCATCCTGCCGCAAAGCGCAAAAAGTTATCTGAGCGCGCGGCAGCTAAACGTTCTTCGGCCAAAGTCAGTCGTCCTCGAGACCGTGACGGTATCGAGTGGGTAGCTGGACGTAACTCGGTGCTTGAAGTGCTGCGTGCCGATATTCCAGCGGCTGCCGTCTACATACAGCAGTACATTGAAAACGATGACCGCCTCAAGGAAATCATTCAGTTAGCAAGCGACAAGGGAATCGCATTACTTGAATCACCTCGCGGTGAACTCGACCGAATGACGGATGGCGCGGTGCATCAAGGTGTCGCTGCTCGTATTCCGCCGTATCAGTATGCCGACCCAGAAGACTTGCTGTTTGAAACTTTTGATGCTGCAGAGGCACCGTTTTTCGTAGCCCTGGATGGTGTGACTGATCCTCGTAACCTCGGTGCCGTCATTCGCTCGTCTGCCGCGTTTGGTGCTGATGGTGTCTTGATTCCGGAGCGTCGCGCTGCGGGCATGACTGCGTCTGCCTGGAAGACCTCAGCGGGTGCAGCTTCGCGCGTGCCAGTTGCTCGCGCAGTGAACATCACTCGCACTTTAGTTGCTTACCGTAAAGAGGGCTGCGTCATTGTTGGCCTAGATGCTGAAGGCGACGTTGAGTTGCACGACTTTGACCCAGCAATTGCAGCGGGTCCGATTGTTCTGGTCGTCGGTGGCGAACAAAGTGGCATGTCACGCCTTGTACGTGACACGTGCGACATGGTGATTTCCATTCCGATGTACGACGAAACTGAATCGCTTAACGCAGGCGTTGCAGCAGGCATCGCAATGTATGAGATTGCCAAACTTCGCAGCTAGTTCATTTCTTGCGTAAAAAATAGACCCGACCATGTGGCCGGGTCTGTTTTAGTGTGCGTGAATTAGTTGCCCAGTCGCAGCCCGGTAGTCGGGTTAAACGCGTGGGTGCGGCCACCAGAAACCTGTAGCCGAATGTTCTCGCCCTTGCGCGGAATGCTTCGCCCATCGGTACGAATCGTGACTTGGTTTGCTGATCCGTTGGCATCGTTGATGTCGCCGTAGATGTATCCGTCGGCGCCAAGGCTCTCGACAATGTTGACGTGTAAGGCGAAACCTTCGGAGCCCAACACAGTATCTTCAGGGCGGAAGCCGAGTGTGACTGTCTGGAGGCCCTGTGCCTGCGCAGCACCGATCACGTCTTGACCCAGTGAAACATGACTGTCGCCCAGTACAGCGCCGTTGGTGTCGATCCGAACGTCAATCAGGTTCATGGCAGGAGATCCAATAAAACCTGCAACGAATGCATTCACTGGGCGGTCATAAAGAGCTTGCGGCGTATCGCACTGTTGTAGGTAGCCGTCCTTCATCACAGCGACCCGATCACCCATGGTCATCGCTTCAGTTTGATCGTGTGTGACATACACCGTTGTCACGCCGAGTCGCTGCTGTAATGACGCAATTTGGGTACGAGTCTGTACGCGCAACTTGGCATCCAAGTTTGAAAGCGGCTCGTCCATGAGAAATACCTGTGGGCTGCGCACAATTGCCCGACCCATGGCCACGCGCTGACGTTGACCACCGGAAAGATTCTTTGGTTTGCGATCAAGGTATGGCTCGAGGTCAAGAATCTTCGCCGCTTCATCGACGCGCTTATTGATTTCGTCTTTGTTCACTCCAGCAATCTTGAGTGCGAAGCCCATGTTTTCTGCGACGCTCATGTGCGGATACAGCGCATAGTTCTGGAACACCATCGCGATGTCACGATCTTTAGGTGCAACATCTGTAACTTCGCGATCGCCGATGAAGATGGAACCTGAGTTCACTTCTTCAAGGCCAGCGAGCATGCGCAGCGATGTGGACTTGCCACAGCCTGATGGGCCAACAAGAACAAGAAACTCACCATCGGCAATTTCTAGGTCAAGGGCATTGACGGCTGGGACTGTGGAACCCGGGTATGTTCGGGTGGCTTGCGAAAAAACGACAGTAGCCATTACTTTCTCCTTCACCGACAGGCACGTGTCGGACGATCCGTTGTAAAGGTCTTGCGGCTTTTCAGCCCCAAGTGTCACCATGCGGCAACCCTTCTAGTCTGCCATTTCACCTGTGCATGTAGCAATGGGAATTGCAGATGTAGCAGTTGTAACGCCATCACAGTTTGGGCATTTGGCGATATTTTCCTAGACTTAGGTGACGGTTTAGGCGTGCCTAAATCCGTGCCCCCTTAGCTCAGTGGTAGAGCATCGCTCTTGTAAAGCGAGGGTCATCCGTTCAAATCGGATAGGGGGCTCCACAATAAGAAAGCCCCTGGTTTCCCAGGGGCTTTCTTATTTAGTTGGACTTACTTGACCTTACTTGTGGTCTTTGAGACGTAGCTCGCAGTTCCAGCAAGGTTGGTAGCCGTTACCTTAACCGAGACGTACGTGCCCTTTTGGGCAGCGGTCAAAGTGAAGGTTGAGCCGGTGGCGCCGTTGATTGCGGTACAACCAACAGGCACTGTTGCCGCACGAGACTTTGAAGCGGTACATGAGTACCACTGGTAGGTCTTCGTAATTGTTGCCTTGCCTGACCAGGTACCGGTATGCGCAGTCAGCTTCTTGCCTGACTTTGCTGTCCCAGTTACGTATGGCTTTTTGCTCGTTGACGAACCGACTACCGGTGCTGCTCCATAGCTTGGAGGAGTCGCACCGTTAATCGTGATGTCATCGATGGCAATCGACAACGCTGCAGCCTTGTTGGCGGTTACACCGTCCACGAAATCAGGGAAGATCGAGAACTTGGTGTATTCCTGATCTGCTGGGTTGTACGTGGCATCTGTATTGAAATCAAATGTCACCCGTTGCCAGCCCTTATGGACAGTAACGTCGGCAACCGCGCCTGCGGCACCCACTTCAATCTTTCCGCGAATGTTGAAACTTTTCGCGGCGCCCGAGTACACACTCATCGTGATTGTCTTGTGGGATGAGTCAGTGAGCTTGAATGTCCCTCCCGAGAAATCGAACAAGGTGATACCTGCATAGAAAGGCGCACCCGCAGCGTACGAGAAGGTGAGAGCCTTACCACCGTTTCCACCTGCTGGAGCATTTTCAATGACCGAGGTTGAGTTACCGAAGTTACCCAAGATGTAACCCGATGTGTCCGATGACTCGAATGTTGCAAGGATTCCTGGCGCAGTGCGAGGTGCAGGTGGCGACAACACAGCAGGGGCGAAGGTCACGTTGTCCATGTACCACACAGATCCCGTTGCACCAGCTCCTGCTCCAACTGCCCCGAAGTTCATGAACACACTTGCTTTGTCATAAACATTGGATGCGTTGAATGAACCTTCGACTGGACTCGAGAAATCGAACGTGTAGGTATGCCAACCCGCAACAGTTGTTTCCGTTGAAGCGGCTGAAACGTTAACACCGGCGTTGAGAGTGTTTTCCAACTTTATTCGAATTGTCTTACCAGATACGGGTGCATTGATATCCGCTGTGACGACAAGGTTTCCAGGTGCGACTAGGTTGAGATTTCCACGTGACTTGAGGAAAGTGGAACCAGCCCACTCCAATCCACCACGAACGATCTTCAGTGCCTTAGTTCCACCAAAACCATTTGGAGCATCAGTCACAATCGATGATGACTCGTATCCAGCGCTACATTGAGCAAGTGTTTGACGTGGGTCACAACCGAAGTCGTTTCCATCACCAGTTGCAAGGTAGCTCGTTCCGTCTTCAAAGTCCTGTACAAAAGGATTGTTCTTGGGAACAGATACCTGGGTCAGGGTGAATGCGAGGTTGTCGGCGTTGTAGAGCTGGCTGGTTGTGGCCAGTGTTGATTCTGCCTGTCCGCATGATGCTGAACCATCCCAGTTTTGGTGACCTGCACCAGCGTTGGAGTTGGTTGGGTCAGCAACGAGCACAATCTTTGTGTATGTCACTGATGAGTCATAGCTACCTGATGTCGGATTAGCGAAATCAAAGGCCAGATTTGACCAGGTGCCAGCAGTACCACTGCTGGTTCCTTGAGCAAAGATGGCGTTGCCATCGGATGCATCAGTCACTTTCAGCTGTACTGGGACACTTGTTCCGCTGTAGGACATGAAGTCCAAAGACATGGTCAGGTGACCATCAGAAAGTACGGTTCCATCGGTACGGTTTTGCAACACAATTCCGGCGAAAGCGGCAGAACTTTGAGGCTTAATAAAGCGCAACACTTTGCCAGACTGTGATCCAGCTGAGGCCGAGCCAATGTTCCAGTTAGGACCAGTTTCCCAGTCCGATCCCGCAACATGGTTTCCATCACCAGTTGGCCAAACATTCCACTGAATGCCACAGAAAGCATCCGTGGTGTAACCACTCGAATCATCCGACTCAAACGTCGTCGTGAGATCCGCTACTGCTGGATAAACACTGAATGCGAGGTTGTCGGCGTTGTAGAGCTGGCTGGTTGTGGCCAGTGTTGATTCTGCCTGTCCGCATGATGCTGAACCATCCCAGTTTTGGTGACCTGCACCAGCGTTGGAGTTGGTTGGGTCAGCAACGAGCACAATCTTTGTGTATGTCACTGATGAGTCATAGCTACCTGATGTCGGATTAGCGAAATCAAAGGCCAGATTTGACCAGGTGCCAGCAGTACCACTGCTGGTTCCTTGAGCAAAGATGGCGTTGCCATCGGATGCATCAGTCACTTTCAGCTGTACTGGGACACTTGTTCCGCTGTAGGACATGAAGTCCAAAGACATGGTCAGGTGACCATCAGAAAGTACGGTTCCATCGGTACGGTTTTGCAACACAATTCCGGCGAAAGCGGCAGAACTTTGAGGCTTAATAAAGCGCAACACTTTGCCAGACTGTGATCCAGCTGAGGCCGAGCCAATGTTCCAGTTAGGACCAGTTTCCCAGTCCGATCCCGCAACATGGTTTCCATCACCAGTTGGCCAAACATTCCACTGAATGCCACAGAAAGCATCCGTGGTGTAACCACTCGAATCATCCGACTCAAACGTCGTGGTGACCGACTTTGTGTATGCATGTGCCGGAGAAGTAATTCCCACGACCCCAGAAATTCCAAGTGCTAGCGAACTAGCGGCCGTGAGGAGCTTTCGCGCCCACGATGTATTTGCTTTCATGTGTGATCCCTCCACAGAGACTTGTGAGAAGTAACTGGGGGTTTCTAAACGTAGGCACGCCGAAAAACCACAAGTTACATGTCACGTGCGCACACACGTAAGAGCAGGTTATGGGCAGATGAACATTTGTGAAAGCGCTCTCACAAAAATCCTAGTTTCCGTTATGAAAACGTTATTTTCTGAGATTTGGCACACGTGATGTTTAGACACGACACCTTGAATACGCACATTTTTGGGATGAATCGCAGGCTGCGTAGGTGTCTTGTGTGAGCCATGAATACACGATCTGCCCCCAAACGAGCTTGATACAAGTGAAACTGGGCTCACTAAATCGGGGAGTCCAGAATCCTGAACTCCCCGAATCGGTGCGAAATGAGTACTACTTAGCGATTGCCTTAGCCAAGCTTGCCGAGAGTACCGATTGATCAGGTCCTCCGGCACTGTGCACTGTTTCAAGAACGCGCAAATACTTTTTGTTGTACGGCGTTGTCATCGTGGCTTTAATGAGTTTCAGCGGTGATCCTGATGCTGCAACTATTCGCGTGCACGTTTCCGGAATTGTTGTTGAAGCGATAAGCGCCTTGGTTGTGCAGGCATACCAGGTGTATGTGTATGTCACTGCGGGGAATGCTTGCCAAGTGCCAGGCACCACTGTCACAAACTTGTTGGTCTTCGCAGTTCCACTCAGTGTTGGGTTCGTCAAAGGCACGATGTCACCCCAACGCACAACAGTTTGAACAGAAGTGACTGATGAAGGAACTGTTGGATTCGTGAGAGCAGCATCACCAAGTTGTGTTGTCACTCCGTCTGGGTTTGATGCCACGGCGGTTAGTGTTTGAGTTCCATTTGTGCTTCCTGCACTAGGCGCTGCCGCTTTCACGGTGACGTTTCCATCCGCATCCGAAATCAAGTCGACCTTAGAACTTCCTGAGCCTAAGTCAGTAACGCCAGTTTGATCAGCGGCAAAGGAACCACCCGTTTGTGTCACAGTAACTGGGACTCCGGCAAATCCATTTCCGTATCGATCTGCCACTTTGAACGTGACATTTCGGGTCTGTCCAACTGCGCCAACAACGCTGCTTTCTGGTGCTTCAATATTCCGAACCGTAGTGATGCCGCGTTTCGAATATGTTTGTGAAACTTGGTAGCTCTGGTTTCCAACAGAGATGGTGAATGTTGTCGTTCCTTCACGCGTTCCCATAAGTACAAATGATGACGCGTATTGCAATGAAAATGTTTCTACAGCGTTCATTTGCGAAACATCTTTCACTTCGCCAGCTAGTGGCAAGTTGTATTGGTTATGACACACATCCACATTCAGGCCATCGTTACATACACGAACTGCGTAGCCACCGTTCGTAGCGCTGATAGTTACATCTGGCGCATAGAGACTTTGTTTCATTTTGCAGGTCGGTGAGGTTTTCTTCCACGACTTAATGGCACCATTTGATTTGCGCACGGGAACAAAGCAACCTGCATCTGGATTATCGTTCGTGAAATATTCAAATCGCTTTCCTGCTTCAGCAAGTGGCTTAGTGACAGTCACGACGACGTTGTCGTTGGTAGTGGTTCCAGCGATGTCGATTGGAATTGGATCGCCACCATTTGCGACGACAATTCCAGGAGTCAGAGTGGTATTCGGTGTGACGTTGAGTACACCGCGCTTCGTGATCTTAAAACTGAATGACGAGGCTGGAATAGTCATTGAGTTCACGATTTGTGGCCAGAACAAATCGAACGACTCTGGTGATTGGTTCAATGTTGCGTAAAAATCCGCACCCATTCCACAGTTCGTGCGACGCTGCTGAATCTTCGGAAGAAGTTCGTCTTCGCCATTCAGGCCAACATTCGCACAGACTTGGGCAGGCGTATTTGTATTTTGAAGCGAGAAGCTGACGTAGCCATTCGAGTCTGTGTACTTATGGTCATCCATGTTTGTCCATGTACACGCGACCGTTCCACCACCGTTGCAATATTGCGGCGGGTGAATAAAGTCGACTGGGGCACCAACAATTGGTTGTCCCCAGATATCAGTCACGTGGTACGGGATTGTGATTGTGCTACCAGCGAGGTAGGACTTGGAGTACACGCACGCGTATTCTCCGAGCCACGACTTCTTAAATACGCTCCAGTACCACGTTTCATCCATTGCCCATTTGAGGCCACCACACTTGTTGTACGCAGGCGAGTTGTCTTGATTGAGCATGTGAACCTGTGGGAAGTAGCCAGCGTTTTGCCACATCAGGACGATCTGATTTGAACACGTTGCTTCTGTACACGCAGTTTGTGAAGTTCCCTTGTCGTAATTCATCGCTTTGATTGCGATACCGTCATCTTCGCGAAGCCCTGTGTCTGTTGTGGATTCGGGGTCATCACCAGCAGCGGGGTCAGAGTTGACGTCGGTAACTGTGAAAGTAACTTCAGCTTTGCCATATGCATTAGTAGTTGCAGTCACGTGGTAAATCGAGTCAGAGGCTCCAGTCAGCGTTGTGCCATTCGCGGTTGTGATGACGCGATCCTCAGGCACACCACTTGAATCAATTTCGAACTGAACGTTTTTACTCGCACAATCCGCGCGTCGGGCGTTCATAGCTGCATCATTAGGAACTGCGATGTCGTCACCTTGTTGTTTTGTGCAGTCGTAGCGAACTGAAACAGTCCGGGTATCTGTGCGCACCCAAGTGATCTGATGTTGTGATTCGGATGCAGTGAGTTTCGCCTGGGCAAGATTGAATTCACGACGGTCTTGCTGGAATACCCCGTCACCTTCAACGGAGTTAAGTGCGCTCATCCAGTCGTAGGCGCAACTGTCCGCAGCAGCAAGGGCAGCAGTGCACGTGTTATTTGTCGCGGTTGTCGCCACTGCTTTGAGTGTCGGCGCCGGAACCCAGTCAACGGTTGCCATCGATGCGGGAGCACTTGCAAGCCCGCTCACAATGAGTCCAATAGTGGCGATAGCAGTGGAGGCAAAGTGACGCTTCATGACATACCCGTTTCAGTCAGGTGTGACATGAAAAGGAAAGAGAGCATGCTTGAGCAGACCTAGCCTGATCATGCGCACACACGATTTGTCTTAATCTAACCCACCCACAGAAAATCTGCGTGCGAGAAATCTTTAGTGCTTGTACAAAGTTCCGTAGGTTTTCGAGCCAACTTTTACCTTGTAGTACTTCACGTAATCGACCAACATCGTTGTCGATTCGACACTTGGGTCAAGTTCGCCGCCAAGGTTGCCACCCATAGCAACGTTGATAATCATGAAGAATTCTTTGTTAAATACCCATTCCCCATTGACTCCAGCACTTGTCGGAGTCAGTGTTTGGTAAAGCTGACCATCAAAGAACCATTGAATTTTGTTTGGCAACCACAGAACTGCATATTTGTGGAACGCATCGGAGACAGGTGCGTCTGCGTAAGCATTCGATGTAGGCCCGTCCCCACCTGAGTAACCCGGTCCATGGATTGTCCCCATGACCGTCATGGGGTCTCGGCCAACGTTTTCCATGATGTCGATTTCGCCGCATTGTGGCCAATCAACACCGTGATGGACGTTTGCGCCGAGTAGCCAGAAGGCTGGCCAGGTGCCGTTACCCGCAGGTGTTTTGATGCGGGCTTCTATGTAGCCATATTTGAATCCAAGCTTTCCAGCGGTGTTGATTTTCCCTGAAAGGTATCCCCACTCAATGTGGTCCTCCCAGCCCAATGGAGCAAGATCGGGATGTAAGTCTGTTCGAGTGGCAGTTACTGCCAAGTTTCCTTGCCCATCGCGAGACAGCATCTCATCGATGTAGTACTCCTTTTCGTTATTGCCCCAACCAGCGCCGCCGCCACTTCCGGACCCGTCGCCTTGATCCGCAGCCCAGTAAGTGGTGCGCGTTTTACCACTCGCCGTTTTTGGACCATCCATCATTTGTTCGGCGTACGTTTCAATAGTTGGAACAGCGGAGGCAGCTTTGCCACTGAAATTTTCAGACCATAACAATTTGGTCTTTGTGAACTTGGGCGAACTCGCTTCGCTGGCGGACATGGTGCCTCCGATGCACACAGTGGTCACGCAGACACCCGCAACGACAAGCCTTGCTACTCGACTAGCTCGCATGATGTCTCCTATGCGTCGACCGTGATGGGAAAATCCCCACTACTTTCTCAAGAAAAGCGCATTTCCGCCTGTTAGAGAATGCCTTACTCGGCGAATTCTCAAACCTGAATGCCGAATCCATTTATAACGACTAGATAACGGAATTGTAGTTTGCGGTTGCGTTTTCTTGTGAAAGCGCTTTCACTATTCCTAATGAAAGCGCTTTCACGCTTTTTGTCAAGTAGGTGGCTCTCACGAGTGGGCGCACAACCACTCTGCGGAGCCACCTCACGACATCCCATGAAAGTGCTTTCATTGTTAGCCCGATTTAGGAGACACGCAATGAAGCGCAGAATCGCTCTACTCATTTCAGTCATGGTGGCACTTGGTGCTGGAGTAGCTGCTCCGGCAAATGCAGCACCTGTGACATTGACGGTGTGGTCCTACGGAAACGTATTCCAGACAAAACTTCTCAACGCATACAAGGCAGCGAATCCAACGGTCACGATCAAAATCAAAAAAAGCGACATGGATTCCAACCATCAAAATCTTCGCAATGCATTGCGCACTAACTCAGTGCCTGACATTGCGGCGCTTGAAGTTTCGTACATCGGCGAGTTCCGCAATTACGACGCGTACTTCAAAGATCTCAACACGATGACTCCATCGGCAAGCACAATCAAAAACGACTTCCTTGGCTGGCGCTGGTCGCAAGGTGTTTCACCTGCAGGAAAAGTAATTGGCATTCCGACAGACGTTGGCGGCTTGGCTGTTGCTTATCGTCGTGACTTGTTTGCTGCTGCAGGTTTACCAACGAATCGCACTGATGTCGCGAAGTTGTGGCCGACATGGAGCCAATTTATTCAGACTGGCGTTAACTACAAAAAAGATACGGGCAAAGCTTTTATCGACACTGCAGGAACGGTTTTTGCTGCAGCTTTGAATCAAGGAACCCAGCGTTACTACACATCTGGTGGATCTTTGGTCTACCGGACTAATGGTTCAGTCTCGAGTGCATTCAACGTCGCAGCGCAAGCTGTTACATCTGGTAATGCGCCAGGCAAATACGATGGTGGCATCGGAACTAAGACTGGTCAGTTCTCGAGCGGTTGGGGAACTGGTTTGCAACGCGGAACGTTCGCAGTTGTCCTTGCGCCAGCATGGATGCTCGATTACATCAAGCAACAAGCTCCTCGTACTTCAGGTAAGTGGGATGTGGCCAAAGCTCCAGGTAGCTATGGCAACATCGGAGGAAGCCAGCTAGCGATTCCAAAGAATGCCAAGAACCCACAAGCAGCCTGGGATTTCATTCGCTGGTATTTAGCGCCTGCTCAGCAGCTGACGGTATTCAAGAGCTACGGACAATTCCCGACTATCGAGTCCCTTTATGACAACAGTTCTGTGACTGGTTATAAAGATTCATTCTTTAATAACGCTCCTATTGGTTCCATCTATGTGGCCAGCGTTACCGGTGTCCACAATATTCCAACCGGCAAAAAAGATCGCATTATCGACACAACGTTTGGTCAAGCGATCTCTCGCGTGATGCTCGGTAAACAATCCTCGAGTGCGGCATGGACCCAAGCGTTGGCCGACATTAAGAAATCCATCGGCCAGTAATTTGCGAGTTGACCTGTCCGGATTTATCTGGGCAGGTCACAACCGAAATTCAAAGATGAGGAGGTGAAGAATGTCCACTCAAGCAGTTCCTGGTAAATCCCAAATTAAATTCAAGTCGAGTAATGCACCAATTGATAAGAAGCCACGAAAGAAAATTGCACCTATGCGTCGTCAAGATCGCTGGGGCATGCTTTTTGTTTCACCGTTCTTCATCGTCTTCTTAGCATTTGGTCTCATCCCCATTCTTTTTACGACGTACGTCGCATTCTTTAATTGGGATGCACTTGGCGGCGCGCCTGAATATATTGGCTTCGCCAATTTCAAAGAGTTGTGGTCTGACACATATTTCTGGCAAGCTCTGCGCAACACATTTAGCATCTGGTTTATTTCGACCGTTCCTCAGATGACGTTGGCACTGGGAATTGCCACACTGTTAGCGAATCCCAACCTTCGTGCAAAAGTGTTCTGGCGCACGGTCTTACTTGTGCCAAACATCACCTCGGTGTTGGCCGTCGCGATTGTTTTCCAGCAGCTGTTTGGTTATGACTTCGGAATGATTAACCTCGCGATTACGTGGCTGGGTTATCACCACATCGATTGGGTGGGCAATCAACTTGCCAGCCATATCGCCATCGCCACCATGATTAACTGGCGTTGGTTTGGCTACAACTCACTGATATTTCTCGCATCTATGCAGGCGATCCCGCGCGAGCTGTACGAATCGGCTTCGCTTGATGGCGCGAACCGTTGGCAGCAATTCCGTTACGTCACGATCCCGCAGCTTCGTAACACCATCATCTTCATGATGATTATGGGAACTATTGGTGGACTCCAAGTATTCGCAGAGCCGTTGTTGTATGGCGGCGGCATGACCGGTGGAGACAGTCGACAATTCTCGACGTTAACCCTTTATCTATTTGAGCAAGCGTTCTTCAATCAACGGTATGGATACGGCGCTGTCATTGGTATTGCCATGACAGTCATCATCATTGCGATTTCAGTTTTGAACTATCTCATTGGTCGACGGATTGCAACGGATGGTACGAAATGAGTGGAAAGCATTCCTCGAGTCGTCGGGATGAGAAAAATGAAGAAATCGTGAGCACCGACAACGCAGTAACTGAAGTGAAGCGTCGTCGACGTCGCAAGATATCGCCATTCA
The DNA here is from genome assembly GCA_037131045.1 of Actinomycetes bacterium. Lineage (GTDB taxonomy): Bacteria > Actinomycetota > Actinomycetes > S36-B12 > UBA5976 > UBA5976. The sequence goes on along the minus strand of JBAXRV010000034.1, from coordinate 3,209 downwards.
CGTATGTGGCACTCGGCGTTATGACATTCATTTCTGCGTTTCCGTTTTACTGGATGTTCGTAGTGGCTTCGAATGGTTCGGATGAAATTTCGAAAATTCCACCATCACTCAAACCAGGTACACATTTTCCTCAGATGATGTCGGCAGTTTACGAAGCGGTTCCGTTTAATCGGTCGTTGCTCAATACGTTTATGGTTGCAATCATCATCGCGGTATCTCAAGTGTTCTTCAGTTCACTGGCTGGATTTGCTTTCGCGAAAATGGAATTCCCAGGCAAGAAATGGATGCTCATTTTCGTTGTCGGAACCATGATGTTGCCAAGCCAGCTTGGTGTTATTCCGATGTATATGATGATGAGCAAGTTGAACTGGATTGATAACTTTAAGGCGCTCATCATCCCCGCTCTTGTGAGTGCATTCGGAGTTTTTTGGATGAGACAAGTTATCGATGCACAAATTCCAAATGAACTTTTAGAGGCAGCTCGTATTGACGGTGCGTCGGTCTTTCGCATTTATCGATCCATCATTGTCCCTGTAGTGCGATCAAGTGCCTTTGTTCTCGGACTCTTTTCATTCTTGGCAACGTGGAATGACTTCTTGTGGCCGCTGTTGGTTATGAACTCTCCAGAAAAGTTCACAGTTCAGGTTGCGATTAATCAACTACAGTCAAGTTACGTAATTGATTACGCGCTCAATATGGGTGGCGCCTTTATGGCCACTGCGCCGTTGCTTGTGCTCTTCATTTTTGTTGGAAAGCGACTTGTCGCTGGTGTTATGGATGGAGCCGTGAAGGGCTGATGAAAATATTTCCGGAAGATTTCCTTTGGGGATCAGCCACTGCAAGTTACCAAATTGAAGGTGCTGCCACCGAAGATGGCCGTGGTCCAAGCATTTGGGACACATTTAGTAAAACCCCAGGCAAAGTAGTTAATGGCGACACTGGGGATGTTGCATGCGATCACTACCACCGCTTTGCCGATGACATAAAAATAATTAAAGATCTTGGTTTGAACGCTTACCGATTTTCAATTGCATGGCCACGGTTATTCCCGCAAGCTCGTGGGCAACGCAACGAAGCTGGCTTTAAGTTTTATAACGACCTCATTGATGAAATCGTTGCAGCAGGAATTGAACCCATTGTCACGTTGTACCACTGGGATCTCCCGCAATACCTCGAAGACCGTGGCGGTTGGGAAAGTCGCGAAGTTGTTGCAGCATTCAAGGAATACACCCAAGCATGCGTTGAAGCCTTCGGTGATCGCGTTCATACATGGGTGACTTTGAATGAGCCATGGTGCTCGACGTGGCTTGGTTACCAGATTGGCGTGCATGCTCCGGGACGTAAAGATCTCGCGGCATCTGTCGCATCCGCCCATCACACGGCGCTTGCTCATGCTGAGGCAACTCGTGTTATCAAATCAATAGATCCCACTGCGCAGGTCGGTATCACGTTGAACATGACAAACTATGTGATTGATGGCGATACGAGTAATGAAGTCAATGAGCTCAAAGACTTAATGGACGCGCATTTGAATCGCTGGTGGGTTCAAGCATTTCTGACGGGTTCTTATCCAAGCAATGTGGTCAAGGTTTATGGAAAGCTACTCGACGACGTGATGCTTGAAAATGACTCAACACTTTTGCTTGCAGCCCCCGATTTCTTAGGAATCAATTACTACAGTGATTCATTTCTTGCGTTACCTCGGGATGAAGATGGACCTGTGGGAGCAACCGGACCATTCCCATTCGATATTCGCGCGAGCACACAACTTCCTACTCGTTACCTCGATTCGTTAACGGACATGGGTTGGCCAGTTACGCCTGAAGGTCTAGGTGATGTGCTCATTCGAGTGCACAATGATTGGCCCGAGATTCCAAAACTGTATGTTACAGAAAACGGCGCTGCATATGACGAGGGTCCAGACGAAAATGGAAACGTCAACGATCTACGTCGTGTTGATTATTTAACCAATCACTTAACTTCTGTTGCTCGAGCATTAGATTCGGGAGTTCCTGTTGCGGGGTACTTCGCGTGGTCATTGCTAGACAATTTTGAATGGGCCGAAGGTTACGCAAAGAGATTCGGAATCGTATTTATCGATTTCGCAACACAGGAACGCATTCTGAAGCGGAGTGCATTTGAGTACCGACAATTTGCTATCAGTCGCGGAGTAGAGTTGTTCTCACGATTGGTATCGACTTCAGCGTAAGGAGGTAGCGATGACTAGACAGGTCTCCCTGGCAGAAATTGCTGAATCTTCTGGAGTAAGTCCAGCCACAGTTTCGCGCGTTCTTAATGGAGATACCCGAGTCTCACAAGAGCGTGCTGAAGCAGTTCGCCGAGCCGTTGCTGAATTGGGTTACTCCCCAAATCGAGGAGCTCGTTCACTAGCCTCTGGTAAAACCGGTCTTGTTGCAGTCATCATCGACAACAACCTGACTGTTTTCGAAGATCCGTTCTGGGCACTGGTCACAAAAGGTATTAGTGGGAAATTATTGGCGCATGGCGTTCAGTCTTTGCTCATGGTGACTGACCTCGCCAGTTATGACCACACGGTTGCGGCGTCGCTTTCACCAAAGCAGATTGACGGCGCGATTTTCTTCCAGGTTCACCGAGAAGAATTGCTGTATGAATTGGCCGACCAAGGGTTGCCAATCGTTGTTGCAGGTACTCCGCAGCGTCCAGAGCGCCTCATTTATGTTGATTCAGATCAATTCGGTGGCGCCAAGGAAGCAACCGAATACCTTATTGCGCAAGGACGTCGCAACATTGCAACGATAACCGGTGACGTTTTCGCGAGTGCTGCTCAACAGCGCCTGTCTGGATACAAGATGGGCTTGGAATCTCAAGGACTAGTTGTCAACCCGAACCTCATTGTGATCGGTGACTATTCATATGAGAGCGGTCGACGCGGAATGATCAGTCTGCTTGATTCGGGGGAAAAAATTGACGGGCTTTTTGCGGCCAATGATTTGATGGCTGTAGCCGCAATTTCTGTACTCGAAGAACGTGGCCTGCGCGTACCAGAGGATGTTTCGGTGGTGGGTTTTGACGATAGTCAGACTGCTCAAATTTCTAAGCCATCGTTGACATCGGTTCACCAAGACATCGAACAACTTGGAATTGCAGCAGCTGAATTAATTTTGGAAGCAATTGCTGGCGCTGAGCCCGAGAGCCGCATTCATCCCACGTATTTAGTAGTGCGGGAA
>JBAXRV010000033.1:0-17697 GCA_037131045.1 Actinomycetes bacterium | reverse complement strand
CGACGCGGGGTGGAGCAGCTCGGTAGCTCGCTGGGCTCATAACCCAGAGGTCACAGGTTCAAATCCTGTCCCCGCTACTAACTAAAAATGACACCTTCGGGTGTCTTTTTTATTGCCCCTTATTCGACTTTGAGCAGTGCCGCTCTAGAGTGGGCTCATGACTCGCGCCTATATTGCTGGACCGCTTTTTGATGAAGGCGAACGTTGGTTTATTGAAAAAGTGGAGACTCTGGTTGCTGATCTTGGCATTACAACCTTCCTTCCGCATCGTGACAACCCACCAAAAGATCAGCACAACATTGCGGAAATTTTTGCAAATGATCGTCGGGGAATCGACGAATGCGATGTGGTCGTAGCCAACCTCAATGGCATAACGACGGATGATGGCACGGCTTGGGAACTTGGCTATGCCTTTGCACACGGCAAATACATTATTGGCCTGCACACTGACTGGCGTGCTCGCTTTGAACACGAAACTGTAAATCTGATGCTGCTGTGCTCCATGAACTATCTTTCACGTTCCACAGATGAATTGCGCACGCATCTTCAAGACTGGCTCAAAGACCAGACCAGTTAAATCTGACTTGATATGAGTGCGTAGGCTCTGATTGTGGGATCACAGATACGTACGGCAGCCCTTGATGGGCAAGTTAATTCTTGGTTGAGCCAATACGGTCCGTGGGTTTTCTACTTCATTGTTTTCGCACTCGTGTTTTCTGGAACCGGGTTATTCATCGGTGCATTCATTCCATTCATCACGGGCGACTCCTTAATCTTTGCTAGCGGATTATTGGCAGCTCGAAATAGCAGCGTCAATATCATTATCTTGTGCATCGGTATTGGGCTTGCTGCATTTGTTGGTGATCAGACGGGTTTTGTGATTGGTCGCTACTACGGCCGTCCTTACTTAGATCGACGAAGTGGGCCACGGTTAAAGAATGCAATTGTTAAATCTGAAAAGTTTTATGCTGACCTTGGTTGGTGGGCGGTTGTCGTTGCTCGCTTTATGCCATGGGCCAGAGTTCTAATCCCTGCTATTGCGGGCATTGCGCGTATGAACTATTACAAATTCTTAAGTGGCAACCTGGTCGGAGCACTGGCGTGGGGAATTGGCCTGACCTTGGCTGGGTACTACGCCTACACGATTCCAGCTGTGAAGACCGGCTCGTATGCGATTGCGATGTTTTTCATCGTTGGGTCAATTGTTGCTGGTATTAATAGTTGGATTCGAAACCGCAAAACCGCATAGTCTGGCCCGCCTTTTTCTGCAGCAAGAATTGTAAACCTGTGCATAACAACGCGCTCATCATCCACAACATGTGTATTACAAGGTTTAACAATCCTGCAATCGACGTACGTTAATCCCCATAGCGCGACGACGTGTCGTGCGATGGGGGGATCTCATGTCGAGCGTTGTACACGAAGTGGTCAACAAAGTTCGATTACGTGCTCGACACGGGGGAGTCGAGGGTCCAGAACTTCGCCACATTGTTGAAGATGTTGTTGCTGATTTAGGCACGACTGAAAAGTCCACGCTCGACATTGAGGCTGTCACATCTCGGGTCACGGGATACGGCCAACTGCAGTTACTGATAGATGATCCAACTGTTGAAGAAATTTGGATCAATTCGCCATCCAGAGTGTTCGTAGCGCGTGATGGAAAATCCGAGCTTACAAATATCTTTCTCTCATCTGCTGATGTTCGAGCGATAGTTGAGCGCATGTTGGCTGCCACTGGAAGGCGGGTCGATATGTCGACGCCTTTTGTTGATGCAACTTTGCCTGATGGTTCTCGTCTGCATGTTGTCATTCCCGATATCACTCGGGCCGAGTGGTCGGTGAATATAAGAAAATTTGTAATGACTCGACCAACTCTGGATGCCCTAGTTGACATGAAATCACTCACAAGTACCGCTGCCCAGTTTTTGGTCGAATGTGTTAATGCTGGGCTCAACATCGTAATTGCCGGTGGAACTCAGGCTGGCAAGACAACTTTCATGAATGCCCTTCTCAATAGTGCTCCGGCGTGCGATCGGGTGATCACTTGCGAGGAAGTTTTTGAACTCCAACTGACAAACCCTGATTGGGTGGCTCTTCAAACAAGACCTGCCAGTCTTGAAGGAACAGGTGCAATCCCACTGCGCCGACTTGTGAAAGAAGCACTGCGCATGCGCCCGTCCCGATTGGTCATCGGCGAAGTGCGACATGAAGAGTGTCTTGACCTGCTGGTGGCAATGAATTCAGGAATGCCAGGTATGTGTTCACTGCATGCCAACGGAGTCCCAGAAGCCTTGGACAAGATGTGCCTACTTCCGATGTTGGCGGGCAGCAATATTTCCTCACAGTTTGTGACACCGACCGTCGCACATGTTGTTGACATTGTTGTGCACCTTGCAACGTCACACAGCGGTCGGCGCGAAGTACGCACCATCAGTGCCGTAACCGGGCAAGTAAATGATGGCACTGTTCAATCGGTAGAAATATTTTCACGCACAGGCTCGGAGTTACTCCGGAACCCGGATGCAGAACTATTGCCAGAAAAGATTTCGAATCGCATGAAGTCGTCGGCGGGATCAGTGAGAACGTGATGGGGATTGTTCTTGGCCTAGTCTTTTCTGCCGGTGTGTTTCTGATTGCTTCCGGTCCTCGCTTAGCAACTCAGAAAGTCAGGAAACCGTTATTGCAATTAGGTGAATCCAGTGCAATAGATGATTCAGCATGGCCCGAAGTAGTTGATGATATTGCCTCGGCAGTTCGAGCAGGCATGTCCCTTCAGCAAGCGGTGTTTCATGTTGCACAACATGGCTCAAAAGAAGTCAGAGAAGTCTTTGATTTAGCGCACCGAAGTTATTTAGGCTCAGGTGACTTTGCGTTATCACTGCGTGTGATCGCTTCCAGTTGCTCCAGTGTTGCTGCCGACAAGTTTTGTGCCTCGCTTCTGATCGCACATGAAGTAGGTGGCACTGAGTTAGGGCTTCTTCTGCGCACAGCGGCTGAAGTGTTACGAGCAGACCAGGCAATGCGAGGTGAAATCCGTGCGCGACAAAGCTGGACTGTCAATGGTGCCCGGCTGGCAGTTGGCGCACCTTGGGTCACGGTTTTGTTACTGTCGACGCGAACAGATGCTCTCGAGGCCTATCAGAGCGCTGGCGGGGTTCGGTTGCTGATTGTGTGCGCAGCAGTGTCATTCATTGCGTATTCAGTCATGGTCAGAATTGGAAGACTTCCTGCAAGCCAAAGGATTCTGGCATGACCATTGCTGCAACATGTGTAAGCGTCGCCTTCGTTGTGGGCATGCTCTTAGTGAGATCATGGTGGAGTAGTTCGCGACGAACGTTCGTGCGTGCCGTGGCGCCATTTGTCGGAGCCGTGGAAATTAATTCACCTGTAAACGTCGTTGCTCGAAAAGTACTGTCCACATTATTTATCCACCGGTCGTTTTCACCTTGGGGCAGTGATCGGCACATTAGTGAGTTACTCAGAGCCGAAGGTCAACTGCGATCACTTGGTATGTTCCGGTCTCAGCAACTGTTCCTTTCAACGTCAGCTTTTGCGATTGCAGGCGTATGGTCAGTTCTTCGCAGTGTGACCCACGACTCTTCACCGGGTCTGGGCATGTTCATCACAATGACAAGCCTGCCTCTTGGTGGTTGGTATGCCACATGGGTTCTTAAAAATCGAGTGGCAAAGCGCGCCCAATGTGCCGATGATGAACTTCCGGATTTGCTCGAGCTGCTTGCATTTGCGGTCTCTGCTGGAGAGCCGTTTCAGAATGCCTTGACCAGAGTGTGCGATATGACTTCTGGCGTGCTGAGCCAGGAACTTAAGGGCAACTTAGCGATGGTGAAAGCGGGGGCATCACTGACGGCAGCTCTTACGCAGGTCAAGAACGCGTTCTCGAGTGAACTCGTAGCTCGGGCAATGAGAGCGATGGTTGTCGCATTAGAAAGAGGTACGCCAATAGCCGAGGTATTACGGGCGCAAGCAAGTGATGCACGTGCTGCGCACACTCGTTACTTATTGGTGCTGGCCGGAAAAAAGGAATCTGCCATGTTGGCGCCAGTTGTGTTCTTTGTACTTCCCATGATTGTCGCAGTTGCAATTTATCCAGGACTGATTGCAATGCGAGTGTTATAGGTTTCGACTTCATCGTGAAGTCGATCAGTTAGACCAAAACTAGGGGGAAAGATGAAAGGCCTAAAAGATACTGCAATTCGTGCAGGTGCACGGTGTCAGATTGCTGTGTGCGAACAATTAGGAATGATTGCGAAGAAGTCCGCAGATGATCGGGGCGACGTGCCTGGATGGGTGCTTGTTACGGTAATGACAGCTGGTTTGGTCGTTGCGATCTGGTCTGTTGCCGATGGCCAGTTGAAGTCAGTACTCAGCGGTGCGTTGCATTCCGTTAGCCAGCCGTGAGGCTGGGTCGGCAGTCGTCGGCTTCTCGATGGTCGCGCCACTCATGATCGCGGTCTTTATCGCAGTTCTAAACGTAGGTTCAATTTTGAGTGTGCGCGCAGTTCTATCAAGTGCTGCACAAACAGGTGCTCGTGTCGCCGGTAACTACGGAGCGACACGAGCGCAAGGCGTAAGTGCCGCGCAACAGGTCCTCGAGTCACGACATCTGGACTCAGCAACGCTGGACGTTCAACCGATTATCAGCAATGGGCTTCGCTTTATCGTGGTGACCGCTAATTACACAACTCACGTTGCCTGGCTAAATCGCGACATTCAGTTATCAGCTGTCGCTCGATCTCTTGATGAAAATGGTTTATAGGTCATGGTGAATATCAATTTATTTCTTAACTGGTACAAAAAGTGCCGAGTCGATTCTGAATCGCCTTTGGAAAACGGAAATGTTGTTGTTGAATTCATCGGCATTGTGATGGCGTTACTCGTGCCAATTACATTTGTGTCCACATCATGCTGGGAAGTTGCGCGAACATATCTAGCACTTTCTAGTGCAGCCCATGCCAGCGCTCGTGCTTATGTTGTGACAGAGCGCGAATCTACTGCTCATAGTCGGTCCACTCGAGTAGTGAAGGCAGTTCTCACTGAGCGAGGTATTCCAGTATCTTCAACTCATACCAAAATTGTGTGCAGTGCGAATCCATGTTTAACTCCGGCAGGACTTGTCACGGTATCTATTCGTCGAGATGTTGTTATCTCGGTTCCAGTATTTGGTAAGCGCTCCGTGATTGTCTGGGGAACTCATACTGCAGTGGTTGATGAGGCTCGATGAAAAATATTCAGATGCGTAGTTCCCGCGTTCCAGATCGAGCCTTACAGTCAGGCCCTGAATGTGGGAAAGATTCCATGTCACACGCTGGTCGTTTCTCTGTTCGAAAATCCAAGTTAATTCGAGATGATTCAGGATCAGTACTGATCTTAGGTATTGGGCTTTCAGTACTTGCTCTGGCGGTGGTGACAGTGGTGATTAACGTGGCAACGCTTTGGCTAGCCCGCTCCACCTTAAACTCGCTTGCAGATGGAGCGGCACTCTACGCTGCACAAGCTGTCGACACTACTTTGATTTATACCGATGGCCTGGGCACGGAGTTAACCATCGACAGCGCAAAAGCGAAAAATCACATTCATGAGTACCTTGGTCTATCAGCTGTTAAGCAGCAACTTTCGGACCTTCGCGTTGATCATGTTCAGGTGGAGTCCAATGCCGTACAGGTGACTTTGAGTGCGCGCGCTCATTTGCCGTTTGGGTACTTCCTACCCGTGCAGGTTGAACGTATTGCTGCAACTGCTCGTTCCATTAACAAGGTCCGGTAACTTTGGATACCTCTCACAGTGACGGTAGCCTTAAGCATTGTGGCTACCGGTGATTTTGCAGTTGATCTTGCAACGATAAACAGCACCCTGAGCAGCATTGAAAAAGTGCTCAATGTTCAGGACATGCTGACTCGCATTGGTGAACTTGAAATCTTAGCTTCGGCTCCTAATCTGTGGGATGACCAAGCAAATGCCCAAAAAATAACAAGTCAGCTGTCGATTCTTCAGGCTGACCTGGGTCGAATACGCAGTCTGCGCAGCCGAGTTGATGATGTGTCGGTATTGCACGACATGGGCATCTCTGAGGGCGATGCTGGAATTGTTGCCGAGGCCCAAACTGAATTGCGTTCACTTGAAAAAGCAATCGGCGAATTAGAAGTACGAACGTTGTTGTCGGGCGAATACGACCATCGTGAGGCACTGATGTCGATTCGATCTGGTGCAGGTGGAATTGACGCCGCTGACTGGGCTGAAATGCTGTTGCGCATGTATTTGCGATACTGCGAACGCCACAATTGGCCAACAGAAATTTATGACACGTCGTATGCCGAAGAAGCTGGAATTAAGTCAGTGACATTTGCAGTGAAGTTCCCTTATGCCTACGGCACTCTTTCTGTTGAGCAAGGGACACATCGCCTCGTGCGTATTTCGCCTTTCGACAACCAAAGTCGCAGGCAAACAAGTTTCGCTGAAGTCGAAGTGATTCCAGTTGTTGAACAAACCGATTCCATTGTGATTCCTGAAGATGAACTACGCATTGATGTGTATCGATCATCTGGTCCGGGTGGACAAGGTGTGAATACAACAGACTCTGCGGTTCGTATCACTCACATACCGACAGGCATTGTGGTGTCTTGTCAGAACGAACGATCCCAACTTCAAAACAAAGCAACTGCCATGGCAGTCCTTCAATCCAGACTCCTTGAGCGCACGCGCCAAGAGGAGCAAGCCAAAATCAACCAACTTAAAGGTGACATGGGCGGATCATGGGGAACCCAAATGCGTTCGTATGTTCTGCACCCGTACCAAATGGTCAAAGACCTGCGCACTGAATACGAAACAGGGAACACATCTGCAGTACTCGATGGTGAAATTGACGACTTTATAGAGGCTGGAATCCGGTGGCGCAGGGAACAAACTCGCAATTAATCCCGAATACGTTTGTGTGATGTAAATATCTAGCCATTTGGCGAGTCAATTCTGATTAGTGTGAGTCATTCAATTTAGGCTCGTAACGTGCCTAAGTCTGGGCCGGACAATCCACAGGGGGTGCGTCGTGATTCGTTTTGACCGAGTGTCAAAGCAGTACAAAAACACGAATCGCCCTGCGCTGGACAATATTGAGCTCAGTGTCGAGCAAGGTGAATTTGTCTTTCTTGTCGGATCATCTGGATCGGGCAAGTCGTCACTATTGCGATTACTCCAACGAGAAGAATTGCCTACCAGTGGGACGATCACTGTCAACGGTGTCGACGTGGGAAAGCTTGCGAATCGCGCGGTACCAGAGTTTCGTCGAACGATGGGCATTGTTTTCCAAGACTTCCGACTCTTGCCTAATCGCTCAGTTTTCGACAACGTTGCCTTCGGCATGGAAGTCATCGGGCAGAGTCGGGCTGAGATCCGTGAACGAGTTCCCGAGGTTTTAGATCTTGTGGGGCTCGATGGCAAAGAGAGTCGACTACCTAGCGAACTTTCTGGCGGCGAACAACAACGAGTCGCACTGGCACGCGCTTTCGTGAACCAACCTCGACTTGTTCTGGCCGATGAACCAACTGGAAACCTAGACCCATCGACCAGCGTAGGAATTATGAAACTGCTGGATCGAATCAATCGGACGGGAACCACAATTTTAATGGCCACACACGATGTAGCTATTGTTGATCAGATGCGTAAAAGAATTGTGCAATTGGATTCTGGTCAAATCGTGCGTGATCAAGAGCGCGGTATCTATGGACATACAGGTTTCTGATGAGGGCATCATTTTTAGCGCGTGAAGTTAGCGGCGGGTTACGCCGCAACTTGACCATGACTCTGGCACTCGTAGTTTCTGTTGCGGTGTCGTTAACCCTTTTTGGTACGGCGTTACTCATGCGAGCGCAGGTCGATCGTATGAAAGGGTATTGGTACGACAAAATTGAAGTATCTGTTTTTTTATGTGGGCCAAATTCGATGGTCTATACCTGTACTGGCTCGGTAACGGATACACAACGTTCGGCCATATTGGACGAATTGAAGTCACTCAAGCCAACGGTTCAGCATGTGTACTACGAATCAACATCCGATGCCTACGACAGATTCAAAGTTCAATTTAAAGGTTCCGCGATTTTGTCGCAGGTGAGTCCAGAAGCGCTTCCTGAATCTTTCCGAGTGAAACTAGATGACCCGAAAAACTTTGACATCGTTGCTGCCGGCATTCAAAACATGAAGGGCGTTGAGTCAATTCAAGATCAGCGCAAACTTCTTGACCGATTCTTCCAAATTCTTAAAGGCCTTCAAACGTTTGCGTTAGCTGTGGCATTGGCAATGCTCTGCGTGACGATATTGCTTGTGATGAACACGGTTCGGATTGCTGCTTTTGCACGGCGCCGAGAAACCTCAATCATGCGCGCAGTTGGCGCAAGCAATGCATCTATTCGATTACCGTTCATCATGGAAGCCGTTACAGCTGCATTTCTCGGTGCGGCTTTGTCGTCAACTGCGATGGTTGCTTTCAAGTATTTCGTCATCGATCTTCGGCTGGCACCCAAGTGGACCATCATTGCCTGGGTGACCTGGGAAGAAGTTCTTGCGATTGTGCCGTGGCTTTTTGGTGTTGGAGTGGTGACCGCCGTTCTTGCCTCTGGTTTAACGCTTCGTCGATACCTCAAGGGCTAGCTAGCTCCTAGGGGGATCTTGGTCTCTCAGGAGGGGTATTAGCCCCGAACCTAGCCCCGAAATGTATGAAATATCCTCAAAACTGGGCGATTTATGAGAAACGCACTGCAAGTCACAACAGTAACTTGCGTAACATTTGTTACGATAAAAAGACTTCCCCATTGAATGGAGCCCGTCCTGTGCGCCCCGTAATCACTCGTTCCATGCGCATCGTCGCCGTGGTCGCGCTGTGTTTGGCTGGGGTTGCTGCACCGTCATCTGGGGACAGTTTGAGCAATCAAATTGCCGATGTGTCGAAGGCTTTGATTAAGGCATCGAAAGATTATGCCAATGCTAAAAAGGCGATTGCCAAGACTCAAGTAAAACTCCCTGCGGCGCGCGCTGCGCTGCAAGCAGCCAGTATCAAAGAGACGCAGTCCCGTGTTGCATATGGTGAAGCCAAAGTTCAACTCGATGTGGCTCGTAACGACTACGCACTTGTTCTGACGAAATTGATGAGCAAGCAGGCCGAAATTTCACTTTTGCAAATTAAGGTTGATCAGTTTGCGCGTTCGGTGTATCAACAGGGCCCGACCTCACAATGGGAGATTGTCCTAGAAGCCAAGTCGCCTTCGGATCTCACATCACGTTTGCAAACTATCAAGGCCGTTTCGCAATCAAGCGCAGCGAGTTTAGATGATCTTGCAGTAGCTAAAGCGGCGCTCAAAGTCGAGGCTGATGCGGCAGACCTAGTCCGGCAAAAGATGCAGTCGTTAACCGACAAAGCAAAAGTTGCTTTGAAAGCTGCGCAGGATGATGCCGATGCGGCAGCTCGTGCTAAGGCAAGTCTCGAGCAGTTACTCGCTGATGAAAAAGTACAACTAGCAAAGTCGGCTAAGGCTATGGCAGCCGAACAAAAAGAACTCGACAAACTCATCGCAGAGCAAGAACGCGTGTCTCAAATAAGTAACAGTGGTAGTCATGGCAATGGTGACCCAGAAGCTACTGGCAATCTAGCGTGGCCGGTGCCTGGCTATGGGGCGGGTCGAGATCCAGTGCAACATGTTGGACCACGTGTTCTTTCCGATGGTCGCCACAGTTGCCACACTGGTCAGGACATCCCTGCGCCAACAGGTGCTCGCCTGCTGGCACCACGTGGTGGGGTTGTGTTGTTCGCTGCCTTCACATGGGGTTACGGCAATCTGACCCTGATTGACCATGGTGGGGGCCTTGTTACTGCTTATGCCCATCAGTCAAAACTTTATGTTTCAAAGGGCGATACGGTAACAACTGGCGAGCTCATTGGGCTCGTTGGAAACACGGGTGCATTTAGTCGTGGTTCTCATCTACACTTCGAAGTTCACGTCAACGGTTACAACTACGATCCCATGGGTTGGTTTGGTGGGTCTCGAGACATCGTGGCGTGTGCCCCTACAAGATCGATTGGATAGTCATGGCTAAGGAGCGTGGACGTAAGTTCATCGCGCAAAACAAGAAGGCCAGACACGACTATGCCATTGAAGAAACTTACGAAGCCGGTCTGGTATTAGTCGGCACCGAAGTGAAATCACTTCGCGCAGGGCGAGCAAGTTTGGTCGATGGATTTGCCATGTTTGAAGATGGCGAAATGTGGTTGCATAACGTTCACATTCCGGAGTACAACGAAGGCTCGTGGACTAATCACATTCCAACCCGGCGACGCAAACTCCTTTTGAATCGCACTGAAATTCACAAAATTGTGGGCAAGCTCAAGGAATCAGGTCTGACGCTCATCCCGCTGAGCATGTATTTTTCTGATGGCCGAGCCAAAATTGAATTGGGGCTTGCTCGCGGTCGTAAGAACTACGACAAACGCCAGGCCATTGCCGAGAAGGACGCTAAGCGCGAAGTTGCCCGTGCAACGGGGCGACGCGACAAGGGAATGGTCGACTAATTCGGCTCGCTCGTTCATGTGCGCTCGTACATATCGCGGCTAGTACGGGGTGTCCTGAGTGGGAAAAATTCCAGAGAATTACTCCAAAATTGTGCAGTTTCTTCGGCGTGCAGCCGGTTTCGTATCCCAACCAATGGGCATACTAAGGACATGCTTAACCATGCCAGCGAAGCAGAGGACGCCTTAGGCGGCTTTGAATCTCTTTTAGGACACTGGCAACATCCAGCCATAGTGGCAACGGTTCGACAAGCCAGGATCGATGTGGACGCCTGCCTAGGTGCGCTCTCAATAGCGAATCGTGATGATGTCGTTGTTGTTGTGAGTGAACTCGTCACTAACGCTGTCACTCATGCGGTCACCGAAATCACGGTCTATGTCGAACAATGGCAAAACGCTATCCGCATCATTGTGGAAGACGCTTGCGAACTGTTGCCTCAGTTCGCTGAATCATCAGTGGACATTGATCGAGGCAGAGGCTTACACATAGTCAGTGACTTATCCGACAGGTGGGGAGTCGAAGAAACTGCTTCTGGCAAAAAAGTGTGGGCAACTTTCGCCCGTGCTTAATACCGTTCGAAACCGCGGATGCGTTCCCAATCCGTAATAGTGCGATTGAACTGGTCAAGTTCCACATCTGCTTGATGCAAGTAATGCTTATGAACTCCAGCACCGAATGCAGTCTTCGCCCAGTCACTGTTGGCCCAAAGATCACGTGCCATTTGTAGTGTGTGAGGTACTCGGTCACTGTCTAGTGCATAAGCATTGCCATCGAATCGTGGCTCGAGCGTCATCTTCTTTTCGATGCCATCAATACCGGCCGCAATCATTCCTGCGACTGCAAGATAAGGATTCACATCGCCGCCGGGCACGCGGTTCTCGACTCGAAGTGATTGTCCATGACCTACAAGCCGGTATGAGCAGGTTCGGTTATCGCGACCCCACTTAATAGCTGTTGGTGCAAAGCTGCCTGGTTGGTACCGCTTGTAACTATTGATTGTTGGTGCGTATAACGCCGAAAGTTCACGCATGTGAGCAAGCTGACCTGCGATGAATTGCTTGCCAAGTTCACTTAAACCTTCAGGATCGTTGTCATTAGCCAAAACCATCGAACCGTCGGTTCCGCGGAATGACAAGTGGATGTGGCACGAGTTGCCTTCACGCTCATTAAATTTGGCCATGAAAGTTAATGCGTAGCCCTCTTGTGAGGCGATTTCTTTTGCAGCCGTTTTATAGATGACGTGGTTATCGCATGTTCCAAGCGCATCGGTGTATTTGAATGCAATTTCGTGCTGACCTAAGTTGCATTCGCCTTTCACTGATTCAACAACTAGTCCTGCAGTTGTCATCGAGCGGCGAATACGGCGCAGCAGCGGTTCAACACGGCTTGTTCCGACGATGCTGTAGTCCACGTTGTATTGGTTAGACGGAGTCAAATCGTTGTAGCGCTTGCTCCAAGCTTCTTCGTAAGTGTTGTTAAAAAGAATAAATTCAAGTTCGGTTCCAACTAGTGCAACCATGCCCATATCTTCGAGGCGTTTGATTTGTGCCTTGAGAACTTGCCGGGGAGACACATCTATGGCTTGGCCATGATGATCATTAAGGTCGGCAAGCAAAATCGCTGTGCCTTCGTGCCAGTCAACATAACGCAAGGTGTTCAGATCAATGTCCATCACCATGTCGCCGTATCCGGTGTCCCATGACGAGATGTCGTAACCAGGAACTGTGTTCATGTCGATGTCCACAGCAACGAGGTAGTTGCAACCTTCAGTACCGTTCGCCAATACATCGCTCAGGAAGTAACTCGCGTCGAGCCGCTTTCCTTGGAGTCGTCCTTGCATGTCGGTGATTGCCACGATAACTGTGTCAATTTTGCCTGCATGGATGTCTGAGGTGAGCTGCTCCAGCGACAGTGGCGCTGTAAACCGGGACATGTAAAACTCCTTTGATGACCGTGATGTCTACGCCACAACCTACCCCTAAAGGGCATCAATTTATGAGGTGTTTACTCGTTCTTTAAGTGCCTGTATGTGGCGTTGCTCTCAACCGTAGTCAGGGGCAGAACCCTTGCACACGTTGAAGTACGCTTGCTCAAGCGAGACTTACCCGAGCATGTGTAAAGAGGAATAATGACCGACACATTTGATGTTTTGAACCCGTCGACTGAAGAGGTTGTGCAGACCGTTCACATGGCATCGACGCAGGAACTCGATGCGGTGATTGCTAAGGCGAAAGCAGCTTTTCCAGCCTGGCGCGACACAGCGCCTCACACTAAAGCAACTCTCATGCGCCGCTTCGCGGTACTTGTTGAAGAACATAAGAGTGAACTTGCGAATCTGGAAGTTCTTGAAGCTGGACACACAATCGGCAACGCGGAATGGGAAGTCGACAACGTTCGCAACGTCATCAATTATTTTGCAGGTGGTGCGGAACGACTGCTTGGTCAACAAATTCCTGTGCCTGGCGGAATTGACGTCACATTCCATGAACCTTTTGGTGTGGTTGGAATTATTGTGCCTTGGAACTTTCCAATGCCCATTGCGGCCTGGGGTTTTGCACCTGCGCTTGCCGCGGGTAACACCGTCGTGCTTAAGCCAGCCGAGGTAACGCCACTGACTGCACTCAAACTTGCTCAGATTGCACTCGAGGCGGGAATTCCTGAAGGCGTATTCAATGTGGTCCCAGGATTTGGAAAAATTGCAGGCCAACATCTCGTAGAACATCCAGATGTCCGCAAAATTGTTTTCACGGGATCGACAGCGGTAGGAACAGGAATCATGCAGGCGGGCGCATCACGTCTCAAGCGCGTGACTCTGGAACTGGGTGGCAAGAGTCCAACAATTATTTTCGCGGATTCCGACGTTGAGCTTGCGGCAAAGTCTGCGCCAGGTGCTGTGTTTGATAACAGTGGCCAGGACTGTTGTGCTCGTTCCCGGATTTTGGTGCAGCGCAGTGTGTATGACGATGTGTTGGCACACATGGAATCTGTCGTCAAAGGTTTCTCAGTGGGTGACCCTGCGCTACGAACTACCGACATGGGACCACTGATCAGTCAAGTACAACTCGACCGCGTGAAGTCCTTCGTTCCGGATGACGCTCCCGTGTTGTATCAGGGTGAGGCTCCGACAGGAAAAGGCTTCTGGTTTCCACCGACAATCTTGACTCCCATCTCGACTGCCGATCGTCAGTACAGCCAAGAAATTTTTGGTCCCGTTGCGGTCGTCATTCCATTTGATGATGAAGCAGAAGCAATCGCGCTTGCGAATAACACCGATTACGGCTTAGCCGCATCAGTGTGGACTCGTGATGTGGGTCGGGCACTTCGGGTTTCGCGCGGCGTTGAAGCAGGTGTGATTTCAGTGAACTCACACTCCTCAGTGCGTTATTTCACACCGTTTGGTGGCTTCAAGATGTCTGGCATTGGGCGCGAACTAGGTCCAAATGCTATGGAGGCATTCACCGAAGTAAAGAACGTTTTTATTTCTTCTGACAATTAAGTAGCAACAGCAAAATAAGATGAGTGTGTCTGTGAATGCAGACCCATTCTTAACCGGAAAGCGAGTCACACAAGTGAAGCGTTTGCAAGATCGAGTAGCAGTAATTACAGGTGCAGGCAGTGGTATTGGTGCTGCAACAGCTCGACGTTTCGCCGAAGAAGGCGCAAAAGTCGTTGCCGTTGATATGGATCCAAAATCAGGTCAGGCAATTGCTGATGAAGTGGGCGGCATTTTCGTACGCGCAAACGTCACCGATGCCGACGACGTAGCCAACATGTACAAGGTTGCGTTTGATACCTATGGGTCAATTGACATCGCGTTTAATAACGCAGGTATCTCGCCTCCTGACGATGATTCAATCTTGACAACGGGCATTGATGCCTGGCGTCGAGTTCAGGAAGTCAACCTGACATCGGTGTTCTTGTGCTGCAAAGAAGTACTTCCTTACATGCTGGAGCAGAAGAAGGGCGCAATCATCAACACCGCGTCGTTCGTTGCCACGATGGCTGCTGCGACATCGCAGATTTCGTACACCGCTAGTAAGGGTGGCGTCCTTGCGATGACACGCGAACTTGGTGTTCAGTTTGCTCGCGAAGGTGTACGCGTTAACGCGTTGTCGCCTGGCCCAGTGAACACACCGCTGCTTCAGGAACTGTTCGCAAAGGATCCAGAGCGTGCGGCACGCCGTCTGGTTCACATCCCGCTAGGTCGCTTCGCTGAGCCAAATGAAATTGCTGCAGCTGTTGCATTCTTAGCTAGTGATGATTCGTCGTTCATGACTGCATCGAACTTCTTAGTTGATGGCGGCATTAGCGGCGCGTACGTAACTCCGCTATAAACAAACCTCACGTACATAAGAGCGCGCTATCTGCGGATAGTGCGCTCTTATCCGTTACAGGTGTTGTCCGCCGTTCACAAGCACTTCAGTGCCAGTGATATAGGACGCTTCGGGAGTACATAAGTAATAGACAGCATCGGCGACTTCGTATGGAGTTCCGAGTCGTCGCATTGGCACATGTGTGTCGATAATTTCTTGAGTCTTGATGCTCAAAATCGGAGTATCGATTTCACCAGGACTGACTGCATTCACTCGGATTCCGTCTTGAGCAAATTCGGCAGCCATTTCGCGCGTGAGTCCACCAAGAGCAGCCTTAGATGTTGCATAGGGGGAACCGGCGAAAGGATGTACCCGCTGCACAACAATTGATGTGATGTTGACGACTGCTCCGTGTGCAGCTTTCAATTCAGTGTGAAGACCACGAGTTAAAAGTGCTGGCGAAAACACGTTTACATTGAAGATCGACTGCCAGAAATCTAAGTCGGCACCGACCACACCAATTCGATCACCGTTCGGCAACTTTGGTGAAATACCTGCATTATTAACAAGTGCATTCAGCGGGCGGCCAGCAAGGACATGCTTAATTTCGGCAATTGCATCATCGAGAAACTGTGGTGTCTCTAAGTCAAACTGAATGTGGGTTGTTGGGTCTTCAGTCCAGGTCACACCTGGATCAAACGGGTGGCGTGACAAAGTCAGAACTTCCCACCCTTTGCCGTAAAAAGTTTCTGCAGTGGCGTATCCGATACCGCGACTTGCACCGGTCACTAAAACAATTGGACTCATGCCATTTCACTCTTGATTGCCGCTACAAACTTCTCGATGTCTTCTTCAGTGGTATCCCACGAACACATCCAGCGCACTTGTCCAGTTAAGTGATTCCACACATAGAACCGGAAACTGCGCTGTAGCCGTTCAGTAACTTGTGCGGGAAGGATTGGGAAAAGCGCATTTGCTTGTGGCTCCTCGGAAATTTCGATACCTGGAATGTCTTTGACTGCGTGATACAACTTGCTTGCCATTGCATTTGAATGGTTTGCATTGCGAAGATAGAGATCTGTATTAAACATGGCAAGTAATTGCGCAGAGGTAAAGCGCATTTTGCTCGAGAGTTGCATCGCTGACTTACGAATGTATTTGACGGCATCTGCGTAAGCGGGATTGAGAATGACGACTGCTTCAGCACCGAGTGCACCGTTCTTTGTGGCACCGAGTGACACTGCGTCAATGCCTATGTCGGTGGTGAATTCGCGCAACGTGCAACCTAGGGCAGCTGCTGCATTTGAGATACGTGCACCATCTAGGTGTACGACCATGCCAAGTCCGTGTGCTTGATCAACTAAGGCTTTGAGTTCCGCAACGGAGTAGACCGTTCCTAGTTCTGTGGTTTGCGTGATACTTAAAACTTTTGGCTGTGCCCGGTGCTCGTTTCCGAAGCCGTGTGCCTCGTTAGGCACCAATTCTGGAGTGAGTTTTCCATCAGTCACAGGTATGACGTGCAGCTTGAGTCCTGCAACTTTCTCTGGAGCGCCGCCTTCATCAGCGTTGATGTGTGCTGACGTTGCACACACGACAGCTTCCCAGGATCGAGTCAATGACTGAAGTGCTGTGACATTCGCACCCGTTCCGTTAAAAACGGGGAACCCTTGGGCTTGTTCACCGAAGAGCGAGCGAATCATTTCGTTGAATTGCTCGGTGACTACGTCATCTCCATAGGCAACTTGATGGCCCTTATTCACAGCGGCAATAGCCTCCATAACTTCGGGGTGGATACCTGCATAGTTGTCGCTCGCGAATCCGCGCCAGACAGCATCATTAAAAAGCTCAGTCATACGGCAAGCCTAGCCACCATTGGGCATAGGTGGCGAAGAGTCTGGCGCGGGAAGCCCGTTCACGAGGGCGAGCAAATTTGCGAGGTGGGGTATCAGTTCCGCCGATAGCACGGCAGAATAAATCTATGAGTGATAAAGGAATTGCAGTAGTAACCGGTGCCAGCAGTGGAATTGGCGCAGCCAGTGCCGTTGCCTTAGCGCAAGAAGGTTTTCATGTTGTGGCTGCGGCCCGTCGTGTCGATAACTTAAAGAGTCTTGCCGCTACACATGACAACATCGAGCCTTTTGAGCTTGACGTCACTGACCAAAAAAGTGTCGATGCATTAGCCGCGCACCTGGCAGGAAAGAATGTGACTGTCGTTGTTGCAAATGCTGGCGGTGCATTTGATGGATCAAGTGTTGAAGAAGCAGATGTTGACTCGTGGATAAAAGCCTTTGATGTAAACGTGATTGGTAGCGTGCGCACTATTAAGGCATTGCTTCCAGAACTGATTGCATCAGGTGCAGGAACTATTGTGCTGATGAGTTCGACAGCAGGGCGAATCGTGTACGAAAACGGTGGCTCGTACACAGCAGCAAAGCACGGCACAACTGCGTTAGCTGAGACACTTCGTCTGGAACTTTCCGGAAAGCCAGTGCGGGTTATTGAACTTGCTCCGGGAATGGTTAAGACAGATGAGTTTGCAGTGAAGCGCTTTGGTGGCGATGCTGCTCGTGCGGCGAAAGTCTATGAAGGTGTTGCGTTGCCGTTGACGGCTGATGATGTGGCCGAGGCTGTGCGTTGGACGGTTATGCTGCCTCATCATTACAACGTTGATTTGATGGTCATCCGCCCCCTCGCCCAATCGGCGCAACACAAAGTGCATCGAGTCCTTTAGGGCGAGGGCACTTTGTGCAGTGAACACAGTAAGTGCATCGAGTCCTTTAGGGCGAGGGCACTTTGTGCAGTGAACACAGTAAGTG